>CAVYXS010000141.1:0-12566 GCA_963772205.1 uncultured cyanobacterium | reverse complement strand
GTGTATGGAGTATTGCCCGTAATTAATGGGCAATCTGACCAAGAGATATTTCTCTTAGAAAAAGCACCCCTACAGGTTGATAGCACAGGACTAAAAGTGGAATTGTGTCCTGAGTTAACTGCTGATTGGCATCATGCCACATCACTGCGCCAGATCAATTGGCTATGGCAAATAGCAAACCTCTGGGAACCGCTGTTAAGTGAAGGTGTCGCCGGGAGCTTACTCGACTCCGATGTATTACGAGTAGAAGGATCATTAGTCCGCTTGAAGTCATTGCGTTTAGACGCCTCAACCACACCCAAGTTGTCTCAATTAGGTGAATTTTGGCAGCAATTAGCAATAGGCGCAAAACCAGCCATAGCTGAATTTGTCCAGCAAATTAGCCAAGCTCTAATTCAGCAAAAAATTAATTCACCAGAGCAATTAATTGCAGTCTTAGATCAAGGAATAGCAGATTTAGTCCGCTCACAAACGCCGACAATTAAAATATTTACAAAAACTGACACTGGCCCAGTGCGCCAACGTAACGAAGATGCTTGTTACCCCCCCAGTGGCACCTTAGTTAGCAAACCTCCCCAGCCTACAGCCTTAGCCATTGTCTGCGACGGCATTGGTGGACACGAAGGTGGTAATGTGGCATCAAATTTAGCCATTGAAACAATCCAGCAGCGGGTACAGCAACTAACAACAGTTCGCCCCGACCACATAGACCCTTCACTGCTGCTCAATGATTTAGAATCAGCAGTGTCCGTTGCTAATGACAAAATCAGCCAGCGCAACGACACCGAAGGGAGACACGGGCGTCAACGGATGGGCACAACCTTAGTCATGGCCTTGCCAATTGCCCATGAAATATATATTACCCATGTCGGTGATAGTCGTGCTTATTGGATTACACGCCAAGGTTGTTATCAAGTTACCCTAGATGATGATGTCGCCTCCCGTGAAGTCCGCTTAGGGTATGCTATCTATCGCGAAGCTACACAACAAGGTGGTTCTGGTTCGTTGGTACAGGCTTTAGGGATGAGTCCCAGCACCTCATTACATCCCACAGCCCAGCGGTTTATCCTTGACGAAGAGGGAATTTTTCTGCTGACATCTGATGGCTTGAGTGATTTTGATCGGGTAGAAGATTACTGGGAAACAGAAATCTTACCAATTCTCACAGCCCAAGCAGATTTAGCGACTGTTGGCGAAAGATTAGTTGAAATTGCTAATACTAAAAATGGACACGATAACGTCACCATTGCTTTAGTACATTATCAAGTCAAATACGCCGAACCAGAATTAACTCTCAAAGCCATTATTCCCGAAATATCCGCCAGCAAAACTGTAGATCTGTCCACCAGAACAACAGCAAACACAGTCATACAAACCAACCCCAAAGAAAAAACACAGGCGATTTCATCAACCCAGCCTACCAAAATTCCCAAGGTGCCATTAGAGATCATCGTTCCAGCAATAGTGCTTTTAGCTGCAGGTGCTATGGGCTACTGGGTAATGGGAATGCTATCACCACCTGATAATATAGCATTGACAACCACTTCAACGCCGTCAGCAACTGCGACAGGAAAAGCTAAATCGCGAACTGTTGAAAATATTGAAGTTGGCTGGGTGATTCAAACCAAAGAAGCAATCAAATTGGAAGGACAAAAACCTCTCCCCCCTAAAACTTTTTTGCAAGTTACCGATAAAATACCCAATCCCAAAAATCCTAAAGAGTTATTAGTGCATCTGCAGTTGTGTCCAGATGAGCCGTTAACGCCAGCCAACCCAAGCGAATCTGATAATTCTATCGCTGGAAACCAACCAGAGAATACAAGACCGATTGAATTATCCCCATCTCAACTTAAAAAGGTAAGTGTATGGCCAGAGCGAAAACCGAGTCCATGCGATCGCCTTGAACCATCGCCAGCCACCGAAACCTCAGCACCAACTCCACAAAGTAGTCCCAGTGGCACCAGCAGATAATCCATAAACTGAAAAAACCTGGAATAATAAAGGTAACAGCTAGATGTAAAAAATGATCAGGTAGAAATTTCTGCCTGAGAAAATAGTTATGTGAAATTATTTGTGATTACCTATTAGTTTAATGACTCAATTGCCATCCCTGAACCTGGCGATCGCTCGTCTGATCAATACTGGAACTAACAACTTTGCCATTTGGGTGGTTAAGGCTCCCTATCCCAGTGGCTATGTTTTACATGATTGTGTTTGGCCTGGAGAACTGTCTCAAGTTTGGCTAGAATGGCAGCAGCTGTTTGGTGGTCATAGTCCCTTAGATATTTCTCCAGGTTCAACACCTCCCCAGACAAACCCAATACCGATCAACTGGATTGTACCTTATTCAGGTCAATCCACTGGTTACACTAGTCGTCTGATGCAACAGTTGGGAATTAGTCTCTGGCGCTGGTTATTTGACGCACCAATTATGGGTAGTCTAGAACGTAGTCGGGGAATCGCTATCGGTCAGCATTCACGTTTGCGTTTTCGCTTAGAAATTCGTGACCCCCATCTGATCGCCCTACCTTGGGAAATTATGCAGCGTGAGCCTGGTCAATCGGCAATCTCTCTGTCTCAAGATATAATATTTAGTCGTACCACCAGTGAAGTGGATACCCTGCCGTATTTGCGAACAGATCAGGCTTTAAATATCTTGCTGGTTTTAGGAGAAGATGACAACCTCCAGCTAGAAAAAGAAGGCGACATCTTAGCAGAAACTTTGGCTAATACAGGCCCTGCTGGCAGAAATTCTCTCGCTTATGCACCATGCAAAGTCCATAAACTCCTACAACCAACTCCACAAGAGTTGATTGAAGAGTTAGAAACTAAAACATACAACGTCTTTTTTTACGCCGGTCACGGTCTCCCAGACCCAGATGGCGGGTTACTTTTTTTGCGTCCAGGCATGAACATTAATGGGATAGAATTGTCCCAAGTATTAACCCGAAATGGTGTGAAACTGGCAGTTTTCAATGCCTGTTGGGGGGCACAACCAGCTGCTATCAATAACCAAGCCCTACCCTATAGCAGTTTAGCAGAAGTACTGATCCGTCATGGAGTGCCTGCGGTTTTGGGAATGCGCGACGAAATTGCTGACCGAGAAAGCCACAGTTTTATTCAAGCCTTTACCGAAGCTTTGCGATCGCGCCACCCAATTGATGAAGCTGTGGCAATAGCTAGGAAAGAGCTATTAACATTATATAGGTTTAATCAACCAGCTTGGACTTTACCAGTTCTTTATCTACATCCAGATTATAATGGTGAACTGATCAAAAGTTTTGATGAAAGTGTTACCGAATTACCAGATACTACCATCCCTGGCATAGCTTCCCCCGTACCTATAGCCTGTTTGCGATCGCTCGAATCAACCGGTAAATCTTGGGTGTTGCGTGCCGGTGTTACCCGCATCGGCCGCACAAAAGATAATGATATTATCATCTCCGAACCTTCAGTTTCCAAACGCCACGCTGAAATCCTCGGCCGCAATAATTTTACAGGTACGACTGCAATCAGAACTTATTACCTGCAAGATTTATCTACCTACGGTACAACCTGGTTTCTTGGCCCTAATGGTTGGCAGCAAATCCTCCGTGAGGAAGTACCGTTAAAATCAGGAATGCAGTTAAAGTTTGGTAGCTCTAGTAGAGGTGAGATTTGGGAATTTGTGATTGAAGAGTCGTGATTGGCCTATTGTACAACCATTGCTTTCTCAACTTTAATCACTGGGGAAAAAATAAAATTTTTTTGCGGAAATCCAATTCGCAAACGTGTAGCTGTCAATACCGCCACATAATGAATCGGGAGACGAAAAATGACTAACAAAATTAACGGTGCAGAAACATTCCACTCTCAACCCACTCAAATAGAGTTAGACTTCTTAACAGGATTACTAGAACCGGTTGATGCTACTTATCCCTGGAATCCATCTGATCCCGAATCAGAAGCTTATTTCGCTCAATTAGAACAGCAGTTTGTCATTGACGATGTGCTGGAGTCAGAACTGACAACACAATCGTCAGATTTTTACAACCAACTAGATACAGCTTGGTCAGAGGTTTCGACTTTTTCATACTACAAGTGTAATACAGATAAAGCTATGATTGCTAATGTTCAAGAAAATTTACAAACAGCCTTTGCTTCAGTCATACCTCAAGACTGGCTCAATGCGATCGCCCAGACAGCGACTAATATTTTTGCTTCCCAACAATCAATCGGCGAACAACTGATTGAGTGCGTTCAGTCCGTTTTACCCACTTGGGCTGCAGAAGATTTATTGGTATTAGCACGTCCTTACGCCTACGCTATGCGAAGCAGCGAACCCCAAAGCGCAGCTGCTGTCATCAGTAATCTGAAGAATCGTGAGTGGACAACTTTATCGGAAATCGAACAAGCAAAAGTCACCTTAGCAATCTCTTACTATGCTCTGACACAACTAAATAGCATTCCTGCGGAATCTTAATTTCCGGATTCGCTTCACCAAATTTGCATTCAATATTAGCCGGAAATTAGCTTTGCCGACAAATCTTATTTGTGTGCTATGTGTCATTTTTAGACAAAATTAAACCAAAATATTCTAAACTTTAAGAGAGTAAGAGGCAATAGTCATTAATTGTCTCCTCATCTCTCATTTAGGTCCTAGAAAGCGGGTGGCAAAATTTTGCGATCGCGTCGGTGATAAAGCCCTTGCCTTGAGAATTGCTGCCATTAAAAAAGCATAAGACAATACCCCAACAACCACCAGCAACAAAGCATTTATCGATCCGGTAGCGTTCCATAAAGCATGGAGTGCGGCGGCGCTAACATAACCAACAGGCAGAATCTGCCAAGCTAGACGGGGTTTGAGGACAGCCAAACCAATAAAATAGCCCAGATAACCACTGTAAGCCATGTGTCCAGCTACAGAACCTAAAATTCGCGGAATTAGCAGTTGTAAACCCACCAATTGACCAGTCCCTACGCCCGACTGTTGGGCGACATTTTGGGTAATATCTGGCACATACTGTCCAAGGGTTTCCAACAAAGTAAAGCCCACAGCCGAAGCTGTTCCTAAAAGAATCCCATCGAGAGGTTCCCAGACACCTATACGTTCCCGCCAAGGAGAACGTAAAAGGCTACCGATTAAAAATGCCCCCAATACAGGCAATGCCTTCAGTAATTCCTCCATCAAACCAGCACCAAAAAACATCCGTACCAGCAATTCTGTGAAGGTAATAGAATCCTGGTCTGTGGGCAATTTACCCGGAAGGATGCCGCGAAATATGAAAATAAAGAAATCCAACAGGGGACTGAGCAAAATCAGCATTGTACCCAATGCTACAGCTATTAGCACCCACCAAGGTTTTTGTTTACCACAAAGTTGGTAAACAAAAAAGTAGGCAGCGAAGGCTATGTAACTGGCGACAATTACTTGATTTGCTCGTGGCTGCCCTACAGTAGCAAACATCAATACTACGAATACTACTGTGAGGATTCCCGGTACAAGGTAAGCTTTACGAGTTAAATCTTTGCCAGTAGAAATAATGGGAAACAGTTGGGTGAAACTAACCGAGTCAGGCTTTAACTGTCCTGGGGAGTTAAGCGGGGACTGAAGTGGCTTGGCTGGCTTTGACATCACGGTAGCTGGGGAAACGGATTCCTGTTCAAACAAGAATTGTGGACCATCACTCCCCAGAGAAATGCGATCGCCTGAATGTAATTCCTGACAACCCTGTAAGCGTTGTCCATTTAAATAAGTGCCATTTGCACTATTTAAATCACAAAGTAACCAGCTAAATTTGCTATCTGGAGAATCAGAGAGGGGACGAACCACAGCATGACGACGAGATACCATCCGATAAGTCATGGCATCCAAGACAACTTGGCAGCTGGGATCGCGTCCAATTACCACTTCTTTACTGGGGAGCAGAGAGTAGCGAGATTCTGACCCAAAGGTTGCTCCAGTACCAGACACTAGCCGCAGAAATGCATTATGTCTTGCGTTTTTGCCTGTCATCGAGTTAGAGTGAGTGTTTTAATAATTATTAAAATACTTTGACACTAGAATTTAAGCCCAGCTACATTAATAAAATAGCAGCATTGCTAAATACACTATAGCTTTACTTACTGTCCATAAATTCAAAATTCCGCAGAGAAAAAAATCAAAATTTTCTTACCCAATGTTGCGCGATATTCTGGCAGCTTGCACTTCATCCTCAGGCTTGTTTGTCGAGTCCATTAATTCTCGTAAGTATGGAGCATATAGTGCGTCAGCCCTATAATCCTATAAACAAATATTATAGCAATTCTCAATCATTGATGACAAGTTATATAGCCGACTTTTTTGAAAAGTCGCTGATCTGGACAGAGGAAATTTTGACAAATCATATACGAGGATTGCTATAGTCACCAATAAGTATAAAAATTATTGCTGAAAGAAATCTTAACCCGCCGAGATATTTTTTTAACACATAACCAATGACAACTGACTAAATCAGATGAAATTCGGCGATCGCTTTGTGAAAATTTTTGTTTTCATGTCCGGAACGGCTGAGTTTAATCAGCGCAAAACGCTGTAAGAGAGTTAAAGTTTCCCACTGTGGGACTGTAAGATTTATACCTATTTCTTGAATTTTTTTCTGTACGCTAGCGGGAACAGAGGTAGAGTCCATCCATGCTGGTTGAGACTCAATAGGTAATTTTGCGACTGGTGTACCCGTGCGTTGTAAAATCAATTCTTCAAGATATTTGTGGTAAAATTCAATTTCTGTTGCCGTAGTGCAAGGTAATTCTACTAAAGCTTGATGTTCAGCTTGAGTCATTCGACTCCAATCAGATAATTTTAACTTAATGCCACAGGTATCGAGTTTGTAGCGTACTTGCATAGGTATGCAACGGAGAGAATCGACAAAATCTGCTTCAAATTCAAAAAAAATAGTCATAAATGCCCTAATTTAATTAACGTGTATGCCGGGAATTGCTAAAACGAATTACTAAATAACTAATTGATAAAGCAAAAATAGCAATTCCCAGACCAATAATATCAATGCCTGATACTTTTTCTAGGTCAAGAATAATAATTTTTCTGGATACAGCAATTAAAGAAGTGACAATAACTAATTCTACCTGAACAACGTGTTTTCGCAAATAAGCCGTGATATTTTCGAGGATTTCTAAAGCAATTAAAATATTTAAAAATAACCCAAATATTTTAAATAAAGTTGTATTAAATTTACCGTATGGCGTGTCAAACAATTCTTTAATTAGAAAAACTGCTAAATCGAGAAGTGCTGCTAAAATTACCACAACCATAAACACAGATAGAACTTTAGAAACTAGCACCTCTATATTTTCGATGAGGTGCATAAAGTTTTCATCTTTGGTAAGGTCTATAATTTTTCTAGATAATTTTTTCATGTAACGCACCTGATTCTTAAGTACAAAATAGATAGTAAACAGTAAAAAGTAAAATCCCGTAGATAAATCTAAAGGATTAAACAAAGAAGCTTTACCGATGCGGGGCAAGTTGTTTTTCGGTGTTTTTTGATGATTTTCCATAGCTAAAGCCAGTGTAAATTAACCACTTTTGACTCTCGCGTGTGAGGACGGATAAACCCATACGTGTCAACTTAACGCGAAACCCTTGTAAAAACGTGATATTGAGTTCACTGACGTACCATAATGATCCGCGTTACCCCACCCCAGTTTTGTCTAAAGCCAAAACTTACCCTCCCCGCTTGCGGGGAGGGGATTAAGGGGTGGGGTGCAATGTATGTCGGGTAAGCGTTTGACCTTAAGTTGACACCACTGGGATATACCACGCCCCTACTAACAAAATCCCCATCCACGGATTGGGGATTTTTAAATGAGGTTTAATAATCTATAGTCAAAATAAATAAATCGTGACGATAGATAATTGTCTATTCAGCAAATTATTAATTATTCGTTGATGACAATATCTAGCAGCTTACCATTGTGAGGAGTGGAGTTGATAATCTTTGACAGGAACTTCTAGAGAAATTGGTAATAGCTGCACTGCACAAGCTTTTAATTCTGGTTGTAAAGAATCAGGACAAGATGCGGGATGAGTCAGGGCGTTAGCTTCAGAATCCTTTGCCCATAATGTACCCCAATGCATAGGGACAAATACAGTACCAGGAGCGATCGCTTTTGTGACTTTAGCAGGAAACTTAGCTCGACCGCGACGCGATCGCACTTCTACCCAAGAATTATCTGTAATGTCTAATTTTGCCGCATCACGGGGATGAATCTCAATAAACGGTTGCGGATGCATTTGCTGAATTTTCTCAATGCGACCAGTACGTGTTAGGGTGTGCCAATGTCCGTAAACTCGCCCATTAGTTAAGACAAAAGGATAATTTGGGTCTGGTGGTTCCGCCAACCCCCGCGAGTGATAAGCCCCAAAATGCGCCCGTCCATCGGCAGTATGAAAGCGCAAATCGGTGTAGAGTCGTTTAGATGATGAGGAGCTTCCCATCTTTTCAGGACAAGGCCATTGTATAGGGCTGATCGCCAATTGTTCGTGACTGATACCCGACATATCGCAAGGGCGATCGCGAGTGAGTTGGACAAACTCAGCATAAACTTCAGCGGAGTTAGCAAAAGAAAATTCTCGGACAAAGCCTAACCTCCGGCCAACTTCAGCGAAAATTTCCCAATCGGCTTTTGCTTCTTGTGGTGGTGGGCGGAAAGCTTGACAGAGAGTTACCATGCGTTCAGAATTGGTCATTACACCAGTTTTCTCACCCCACTGGGCTGCTGGTAACAAGACATGGGCGTAAGCTGTAGTTTCCGTGGGATAATAAGCGTCTTGGTAAATTGTCAAAGGCGATCGCAATAATGCCTTTTTTGTCCTTTCCAAATCTGGCATACTCACAGCGGGGTTAGTCGCCGCAATCCACAATAAACCTACCGCGTCTGCTTCCAAACTAGTAATCATATCCCAAGCAGTCAAACCAGGATGGGGCGAAATTTGTCCTGGTTTTAATCCCCAAAACTCTTCAACTTCGGCGCGATGCTGGGGATTTTTAACTAACCGATAACCGGGTAATAAATGCGCCAAACCCCCCGCTTCCCTTCCTCCCATTGCATTTGGTTGACCGGTGAGGGAAAAAGGCCCAGCCCCCGGTTTACCAACTTGTCCAGTCATCAGGTGTAAATTAATAATAGTTCTCACCTTAGCCGTACCTTCACTGGACTGATTTACACCCATTGACCATAGAGAAAGCACTCGCTGAGATTCACCCCAATATTTAGCCGCAGTTTCTAAATCTTCAATACTAATTCCACAACGATTTGCTACGACATCGGGAGAATAGTGGCGAATCACTTCCGCGTATGCAGAAAAATTATTGGTACAGTCATCAATAAATCCCGGATCAATATAATTTCCACGCATTAATAAATGGGCGATACCATTTAATAAATCGATATCTGTACCAGGACGAATTGCTAAATGTAAATCAGCGGCTTCTGCAGTTGGTGTGCGACGGGGGTCAACAACAATCATTTTGACATGGCGATTTTTTTTGTGATATTTCGCCAGTCGGTTAAAAACAATCGGGTGACATTCAGCCGTATTAGTACCAATTAAAAAGGCACAATCAGTTAACTCTAAATCGTCATAACAACAGGGGGGACCATCGGCGCCAAAACTTTGAATATATCCAGATACAGCACTAGACATACATAAACGAGAGTTAGCGTCAAAATTATTTGTCCCCAAACATCCTTTTAATAGTTTTTGAGCGATGTAATAATCTTCAGTTTGAAACTGACCAGAACCATACATACAAATAGCTTCAGTCCCTTGGCTAAAGCGGACTGTTTGAATGCGCTTAGTGATGATATCAAAAGCCTCATCCCAACTCACACGGCGAAACTCTTGATCTAAAGAGTCTCGCACCATTGGATAATGTAATCTATTTTTATCTAAAGATTCAGCAATTGTCGCACCTTTAACACATACCATACCCTGACTAGATGGATGGGCTTTGTCACCTCTTACCCGCCAATTTAGAGCTGCTTGGGGAGTTCCTTGGCTATCTAGATTAGTCGCTTTTGCTAGTTGTCCTGAGGATGAAACTTCTAGTCCACAGCCAACACCACAGTAAGGACACAGGGTCTTGGTAAATTCAGTCATGGTAGTATACACTATTCCAACAGGAACATGGGGAATTGGGCATTGGGAATTGGTGATTCTTCCCTATGCTGTATTCCCAATAGCCAAATTTTTTACTCATCATTATGAGCGTAGCGGCGATAGAGAAAATCTAAAGCATAGTTCCGCAATTTATAGTATTCAGGGTCTTCCATAATACGCTTACGGTTACGGGGACGGGAAAAGGGAATATTGAGAATTTCGCCAATTTTTGCAGCCGGTCCGTTAGTCATCATCACAACCCTGTCTGCTAAAAAAAGTGCTTCATCAATATCATGAGTAATCATCAACACAGTGACTTGATGTTCGCGCCAAATTTGCAGCAATTCTTCTTGTAATTCTTCTTTGGTGATGGCGTCTAATGCACCGAAAGGTTCATCAAGAATTAAGACTTGAGGACGGATAGAAAGGGCGCGAGCGATCGCCACTCGTTGTTTCATTCCCCCAGAAATTTGGCTGGGTTTTTTATCAGCAGCTTCTGTTAATCCCACCATTGCCAAATGTTCTTTGACAATCGCTCTTTTTTCCACCTGAGTTTTTTTCGGAAACACTGAATCTACAGCCAAATAAACGTTATCAAAAACGTTCAACCAGGGCAAAAGACAGTAGTTTTGAAATACCATCATCCTGTCTGGGCCTGGTTCGGTAATCGGCTTGTCTTGCAACAAAACTATACCATCAGTAGGGGTATTAAACCCAGAAACCATATTTAACAGGGTAGATTTTCCACAACCAGAATGCCCAATAATACAAACAAATTCCCCTTCACCAACTTGCAAATCAACTCCATCCAACACGATATAAGGCCCATCAGGAGTTGGGTAAATTTTGCTCACACCCTCAATTACCAGAAAATTCTCTGCTTTCGGCGATTCTACTGAACTAACTTCGGTTGTCTGATGATTGTTCTTGGCTAATTGCATGGTTATATTTATTTTCACTCACTGACGACAATAATTCATAGCGAATTTTCTTAAAAAACCCTATGCGTTAAAAAAACCACTATTTTTTTTATCCAAAAACGACTGCAGCTTGGCGTTTTTTGGCTAGTTTTTGTTGGTTGAGAAAGTCAATAATTTCATTTCGTAAACTGTAATAACTAGAATGATTGACTACTTGTAAACGTTCACGGGGACGCTGAATATTAACTTCGAGAATTTGTCCAATATGTGCTTCAGGGCCATTGGTGAGCATAACGATGCGATCGCTCAATAATAGGGCTTCATCAACATCATGAGTTACCATCACACAGGTAAGGTTGTGTTCGTTGCAGATTTTCATCAGTTGTTCTTGCAAACTACCCCGTGTCAAAGCATCCAATGCACCAAATGGTTCATCTAGCAATAATAATTTAGGACGAATTGCTAAAGCACGCGCAATAGATACCCGTTGTTTCATCCCCCCAGATAACTCACTGGGACGTTTTTTAGCTGCTTGGCGCAATCCCACCATGTCTATATGTTCTTCCACAATGGCTGTGCGTGCGGCTTTGGATTGATTGTGATAAACTTCATCCACTGCTAAAGCGATATTTTCCCGCACTGTTAACCAAGGAAGCAGGGAATAGTTTTGAAACACTACCATCCTTTCAGGGCCTGGTTCTGTGACTTCTCGTCCTTCTAAAATGACGCCGCCAATGTTGGCTTTGTCTAAACCTGCGATGATATTGAGTAAGGTAGATTTACCACAACCAGAGTGTCCAATCAAAGAAACAAATTCGCCTTGTTTGATTCTGAGATGAATATTTTTGAGGGCGATATATTCACCACCGTTTGGTAGTGTAAATATGCGGTCAACGTGGTCTATTTCTACAAAGGATGCCATTTGTTATTTGTTCTTTTTGATGAAGTTTGTAGTGAGGACTTTAGTCCTCAAAATAAGCACTGTACGCGCAGCGTTCCCGCAGGGTAGTGCTGACTACAAAAAAATAAATTTCTTGTGACACTTGCGTAAGTCATTGTCATTTGTATTGATATCATGTCCGCCTAATTAGTTATAATTCCCGCATCTGTGCAAAAACTGGGAAACTCTCTTTCCCCCAGCTAAGTGCCCCCTGCCCCCCTGCCGTCTTCATGATAAGTCTTTAACCGGACACGATATGACTAAGTAAGTCGGCAAGAAAAAACAAAACTACATTAAGTAATGTAAAATTTAATTGAATTGGCTTGTAGTCAGCGGCTCTAGCCCTTAAGAGAGGACTAAAGTCCCCACTACAAACCTTGAATTATTCACGCCGTTCTACTTCATGACTATTTCTGGTCTTCTGAAACTACTTTTTTGGCAATCAATCCCACTAGTCTATCTAGCATTAACCCTACCAAGCCTACATAAATTAGTGCCAGAATCATTTCACTGAGATTAGTCGCAGTATTAGTATTAAATGCATCCCAAATAAATGAACCAATCC
>CAVYXS010000140.1:0-25843 GCA_963772205.1 uncultured cyanobacterium | reverse complement strand
TTTTGATCGTAGATGACTCGATTAATGTTCGACGCTTTTTAGCCCTGACTCTCGAAAAAGGAGGATATCAAGTAGAACAAGCTAAAGATGGTCAAGATGCTTTAGAAAAACTACAAACTGGCTTGAAAGTTCAAGCTGTAATTTGTGATATAGAAATGCCTCGTCTTGATGGTTATGGCTTTTTAGGTCGTGTGAAATCCAACGTTGAAATTAAAAATATTCCAGTCGCTATGCTTACCTCTCGCAGTAGCAATAAACATCGTCAACTTGCAATACAATTGGGTGCTAGAGCATACTTTTCTAAGCCTTACAATGAGCAAGAATTACTCCGAACTCTGGAGGAAATAATTTTTTCTGTATCAGAACCAGTGAAATCGCATAATTAAATCAAAAATTGAGTCAGACAATTTGGAATTTGGGATTTTAGATTGTTTTTTTATCATCAATTTCCATGAATGTCGTTCACGTCGTCTTAGGGGCACAACAATGTTGTGCCCTTATCTATGTCTCATTTATCTGAAAATAGATGTAATTAACGTCTGAATATAAACGTCATAAATAAATCTGACGCTTAATTAGGGTTAGACATACTAACTGTTGTTTGACTAAGAAACTCAAGCAACAGAAAAACAAATTCCCAACTGATTTTTTATTTCAAACAATGAAATACTCCGTTATTCAGTATACCAAAGAAAATAGCCACTTTATTGTAAATTAATAGTAAAAATAATATATTTTTTTGTTAATGCTCCTCTGGATAAATTGGCATCCAATGTTTTTTATGCTTCATGGGATGTGATGTGCAACACACAAAATATAGGCTGTTATTAACTGTATATATTTTCCCATGAAAATATACTCTGTTTCGGTATTTTGCTCCAGAAAAATAAGTTTTCCATTTGTCTTGTTTTTGATTCACTAAACCAGAGGATTAGCTTTATGGTTAATAGATTTAATCGGCATAAAAAAAAGAACGGTACTGGCTTCACAAATGGGAAAATATCACTTCCTCAAAATATAATATCACGACCGAAATCAGAAAATAATCCGGCTTCTCCAAAAGCAAAAATATCTTTACTGCAAAGATTTTATAATCTTCCTATTAGCCGTAAACAGTGGATTGCTTTGTTAGCCTCAGAATTAGTATCTATTCTGGGCATAGGTATTGTCGGCACATTCGTGATTACCAGCGGATTACGAACTCAATTGATAGAACAAGCAAAATCAGAACTCGCTGTTACAGATATTAATTACAATATCAAAATCAATCAAATGGGCTTTGGCTTTCGTGGCCAATCAGATAATCCATCAATTATTAAAGCTGCGGCTATTCATGCATCAGGTAAGGTATTAGGTTCAGGATTAAGAACCGAAATCAAGCAGATTCTTGCCAACGAAATTAAAGCGCGAAAAATTGAGTATGCTACCCTGGTTGGCAAAGATTTGAGGATTATTGTGAATGCCAATTCTGACCGCAGGGGAGAAATTTTTAATCCCGATAATTTGGTAAGTGATGTATTCATCAATCCTCAACAAATTAAAGCCAGTAGAATTGTCAGTTGGTCAGAATTGAATCAAGAATCACCGCCTTTACCAGATGGTTTTAGAAAGGAAGACGCTTTGATACGATACACGGTAACACCTGTAAAAGATGCCAGCACAAAAGAAGTGATTGGCGCTTTAGTTTCTGGTGATATTGTGAATGGCAAAGACCAAATTGTTAAAGGTACATTGAAAGCAACTGGTGGCGGTTATAGCGGTATTTATTACCTAAAATCTCAGGGAGAATTTGCCTTAACTACCTCTTTAGAACAAGGAATATCGGAAGAATTAAATCAAGCTGCATCTAATGTAGATCTAGCTAAAGATGCAGGTAAATCTTTATTAGAAGCTATAGCAAAATCGCCAGAAGGTAAAACAGTGACTGGGCGAATGGTTATAGGCGGTACAACCTATACAGTGGCGGCTAAGGCTGTACCCAATAAAATTATTGAAGACACAGATAAACAACGAATTGAGTTTGGCAAACAGGCGATCGCTATTTTAGTCCGGGGAACTCCAGAAACCGCTTTGAATAAATTACTGGAACAAAGTTTATCCGTAGAAATAGTGACAGTTGTGCTAGCTTTAGGCATTATTTTTATCTGGGCTTTACTTCTTAAACGGGCAATTATTACACCGATTGAAAATTTACAGCAAACAACCCAAAAATTTGCCGCAGGCGATCGCACTTCCCGATCTGAGGTATTTGCTACTGATGAAATCGGACAATTAGCTGTTGCTTTTAACGAAATGGCAGAAAGCATTATAGTACAATCGCGCCGCGAAGAACAAGCAGCTAAACTTGCATTACAACTCAATCAAATTACTGGTAGTCTACGAGAAACACTCAACAGTGAAAAAATCTTGAAGGCCGTAGTCAGTAATCTCAGAGAAGCTTTAGAAAGCGATCGCTTGCTTTTTTATCGCTTGAGCGATTCCTGGGAAGGTACAATTATTTTTGAATCTGTTGGGTATCAATTTTCGGCAATTTTAGGCACCACCATTGCTAACCCCTATCTCGTCGAGGATGAGAATGAAGAGTATGAAATAGGTACTGTCAAAGCCGTTGATAACATTTATGAAGCTCGTTTAAGCCAGTCTTACCTCAAGCAACTTGAACAATTTGGCGTCAAAGCTTATTTACTGGCGCCCATTTTCGTCAATAAAAAGTTAGATGGCTTATTGGTGGCTCATCAGTGTTCTAGTCAGCGCCAATGGCAAGATATAGAAATAAATTTGTTTAAACAGGTAGCAATTCAAGTCGGTTATGCTCTAGAACAGGCAGATCTACTCCACAAGGTAGAAGCAGATCGTCAAACTGCTAAAACAGTCTCTGTGCAAGAACGACAACAAAAAGAAGCCTTGCAACTACAAATTTTAGAACTGCTGAATGATATTGAAGGTGTCACTCAAGGCGATTTGACGGTGCGTGCTGATGTCAAAGAAGGAGAAATTGGTACTGTTGCTGACTTCTTTAACTCTATCGTTGAAAGTATGCGCTTAATTATCACTAAAGTTAAAGCATCGGCTATCGACGTGAATAATGCGATCGCTTCTAATGAAGGTTCTATCCGCCAACTCACAGAAGAATCACTCGCTCAAGCTACAGAAATTTATCGGGTTTTGGATGCTGTTGAACAAATGACCGATTCTATTCAAGCCGTAGCTGAAAGCGCTCAAGAGGCGGCAATTGTAGCACAAAATGCTTCACTTACCGCTCATGAAAGTGGACAAGCTATGGATTTGACAGTCGAAAATATCTTGTCTGTGCGGGAAACAGTTGGCGAAACTGCCAAAAAAGTCAAGCGTCTGGGAGAATCTACCCAAAAAATTTCTCGTGTGGTATCTTTGATTAATCAAATTGCCACGCAAACCAACTTGTTAGCCATCAATGCCGGTATTGAATCTGCACGTGCAGCTCAAGAAGGTCAAGGCTTTGTGGTAGTAGCAGAAGAGATCGGCGAACTAGCAGCCCGCGCCGCTTTTGCCACGCAAGAAATTGAACAGATTGTCACCAATATTCAACGGGAAACCAGCGAGCTAGTGCAGGCGATGGAAGAGGGAACCACCCAGGTTGTGGAAGGTACTCAACTCGTCAACAATGCCAAGCAGAATTTAACTCAAATTTTGAATGTATCTTACCAAATTGACTACCTAGTACAGTCAATTTCTACTGTAGCCGTCTCTCAAGTGGAAACATCGCAAACCGTTAGCGAATTGATCAAAGACATCGCCGCTGTGTCACAACGCACTAGCGCCTCTTCCCATCTAGTTTCTCAATCTTTGCAAAAAACTGTCGAGATTTCCCAAGAATTACAGCAGACTGTGGAAACATTTAAGCTTAATTAAGCTAGTGGTTCACCACACAAACAATGCTTCGTATGTAGTCAGCGATTTATCGCTTTTTTAGGACTAAAGTCCTAACTACAAACCAAGCATTGTTCCTTTGGTGAACTACTAAGTACTCTGTCAAGATAAAAATGATGGACTGTAGTGCGGGCATCTTGCCCGCGTGAGCGAGACTACCAAAAATCCCTCAAAACAAAATTGACAGACTACTAGTTCACTGGAAATTTGTAGCCATTATGACAAGCACCCCCACCGCCAAACCTTCAGAGCTTCCTCGGAGGGTTTAGCCGTGGGGTTATTGGTAAATCGCCCTGTTAAAAGTGTTTCTTTAGACTTGAGGGATCAGAAAAAGAGTAAAAAAAGATTAAATTTTGCTTGTACCCTTAAACTGAGGGTTTTCAGCTAAATAGACTACAAAAAGCTATTGACTTATTTTTTTTTAATGATATGGGAATTCAAGGTGAAGCTACCAAAACTTAATTTACCTGTTTGTCAACAGCAGAACTGTCAATTTTTGTGCAAATGTACAACTATGCAATTTTATTTTCTCAATAGGGAATAATAGGTTAATATCAAGCAGTTTTTTACGTGTATTGGCTCTGTATGCAAATTTATATACATAAAATATATGGAAAATGAAAAAGCTATGGGCAGAAAATGTAGCCTTTTCTATTAGTCCTAAATTATCAAAACAGAATGTAATATATAATACTAATTAAATTCTAGCTTCAGAGCAAAATCAGTGCATAAAGTATATTTTATTACACATAAAATTGCCATATATTTTAGTCTTAATACTATGCATTAAAGAATTCAGCACAAATTTATAATTTAGACAAAAAACATCAGTAAGTCTTTATACTATTTTTACGTGTTATTGCTTATAATAAATTTGTATCTACACACACTTATCAAAGTATGCTGAATTGAGTCCTATGACAATCAAACATTAACAATATTGGCAACTGTAGTTCTAATTAATTTGGTCAATAACTAAAACTTTTCATCAAAATATGGCATACTTGATACTCACAGCGATTCAACAGAAAAATGTCAATCTAATACAACTCAGAGTAATATACAGCTATGGTAATCGAGAAATCAGCCATCTATCAGCTTGATATTAACAATCTAATGCTGGCAAGTTTCCAGTAATTCACATTTTGCACCAGTTGCGTTATGGCAGTTTTTTTCAGGTGTGCAATGCCTAACCTCTGCTCAAAGCCTAATTTTTACGTTGTCGGTACTGCCAACTTTTAGGTTTTTGAGAATTGTGCAAGATCTGATGTCATTTATCATTCTTCTGTATCCGTGTGAGGTTTTAGATTGACAGTTTTGAATAATCAAAAAATACCAAAATCAAAAACTGACTCTTCAAAGAGTTTTACGGATATCCCTGGAATCCGCAAATTCCGTGGGAACTCTGTAACAAAAGAGTTAAAAATGAAAACTTTTCAATCAAATCTAAATTAGCTTGATAAGTTTTCAGTTCCCTATTGAGTTCTATGTGTGATCTCAAAACCAGATTATCTGTCTGAAAACTAAGTAACAAAAATAAAAAAACTTGGCTCTTGGAGTTGGTCAAACAATTTTGAATTTTAGATTTGCTTTCTTCGTAGCGTTGGCGAGCCTTGTCTGCGACAAGCACTGGCGACCTGACTACAAGGGTACATTGACCAGTGATGTGAGGAATATTTTTGATTTCTTCCGCCCACAAGGCGGAGACACTGGGTTGGGCGGCTCTACCAACTTTTAGCAAGTGGCGTCGGGAAATTTACCAAAAAACTTTTTTCATCGAAAATCCTAAATCTAAAATCCAAAATTAGCACGATCAAGAGAAGATAGTACATATGCAATATTGGGACTATGTGCTATGTGAACCGAGACATCAACATCAGAAAGCTTTTATTTGGGTCGGATTACTTTATTAAATAAATCGGCTTGTAGTTTACTCATGTATTTTTAGCCGTAATTAAGCTCAGAACTAAGACTGCTTCAATTTTACTCTAACTATATTCACATACAAGGGAGATTTAGCTGATGAGTAATGGACTTCATACCAAGAATAACCGGATAAAACCAGAGCCTAAACAAGCTACATTAAAGAAACCATTGAAGAGTGATAGTCAGAATATTTTTGCTGAAGAACTGAGATCAAAAACTAAGGCTCCTGTTTCCGGGAAATTAAAACTTTCTTTATTACAGCGGTTTTCTAACCTGTCGATTGGCCGCAAACAAATAATTGCTTTGTTGGCTTCTGAATTGCTATCTATTGTAGGTATCAGTGTAGTAGGTCGAGTTTTAATTACTACTAATTTGCAGAGCTTATCATTAGAACAAGCAAAGTCTGAAGTAGCAGTTACAGACATTACTTACAATATAAAAATCAATCAAATGGGCTTCGGATTTCGAGGACAATCCGATAATCCAGCAATTATTAAAGCAGCGATGAACCATGCATCAGGTGAGGGTGTATCTTCAAGATTAAAAGAGGAAATTAAGCAGATTCTTGCTAACGAAATCAAAGCCAGAAAAATTGAATATGCCACCCTGGTTGGCAAAGATTTAAAGATTATTGTCAATGCCAACTCCCAGCGTGAAGGTGAAATTTTTAATCCCGATAACTTAGTCACTGAAGTTTTCAAGAATGCTCAACAAATTAAAGCTACGAGAATTGTCAGTTGGGCAGAATTGAGTAAAGAAGCACCTCCTTTACCAAATGGTTTTAAGAATCAAGATGCCCTGATTCGTTACACAGTGACACCTGTTAAAGATCCAACTACACAAGCAGTTGTTGGCGCTCTAGTTTCTGGTGACATTGTTAATGGTAAAGACCCAATTGTCAAAGGCACATTAAAAGCTACTGGAGGCGGCTACAGTGGTGTATATTTGCGACAGCCAAAAGGGGAATTTGCTTTAGCAACAGCCTTAAATAAAGGCATCTCTCAAAATCTAAATGAAGCACAGGCTAATATAGCATTACCCACAGAAGGTAAATCTTTATTAGAAGCAGCGGCGGCGGCTGAAGGAAAAGCTGTCACAGGGAGGATGAAAGTAGGTGACCAAACTTACACAATGGCGGCTAAAGCTGTACCTAATAAAATCATTGAAACAGATGATACTCCGATAGTTATTTATGGTGAACAGCCTGTTGCTATTTTAGTGCGGGGAACTCCAGAAACTGCTCTCAATCAGTTGCTAGAACATAGCTTTTGGGTAGAAGTAGTAACAGTTATTTTAGCGTTGATAATCATCTCGCTCTGGGCGCTAATTCTCCGACGCACAATTATTCAACCTATTCAGCATCTACAGCAAACCGCTCAAAAATTTGCCGAAGGCGATCGCTATTCTAGATCTAAGGTTTTTGCTACTGATGAAGTCGGGGAATTAGCTACCACTTTTAACGACATGGCGGAGAGCATTACAGAACAAGTCACCCGCCAAGAAAATGAAGCTAAAATCACACAGATAGTTAATACAATTACTTCTCAATTCCGTGGTTCACTCAACAATGGACAAATCTTCAATGTAGCAGTATCAAATACACGAGAAGCTATCAAAGCAGATCGGGTAATTGTCTATTCCTTCGACGAAAACTGGCACGGTACGATTATTGCTGAATCCGTTGGTGCTAATTGGCCTGTAACTTTAGGAATGAAGATTCCTGACCCTTGTTTTGCCAAAGATTATGTTAATAAGTATCAAAGAGGTATTTTCCAAGCAACCGACAATATTTACACAGCCAATTTGACGGAGTGTCACCTTGAGCAACTAGAACAATTTGGCGTGCAGGCGAATTTAGTAGTGCCAATTTTAATTAACAACAAGCTCTATGGCTTATTGATAGCTCATCAGTGTTCAGGTCCGCGCCAGTGGCAAGATTTAGAAGTTAATTTGTTGAAGCAGGTAGCAATACCAATTGGCTATGCTATTGAACAAACATCACTACTCGAACAAGTAGATGCAGCGCGTTCTCATGCAGAATCCGCTGCAGTTCAAGAACGACAACAAAATGAAGAAATTCAAGAACAATTACTCTATCTGCTTCGAGATATCGAAGGAGCTTGTTTAGGTGACTTAACCGTGCGTTCTGAAGTTACATTTGGAGAACTGGGCACAGTTGCTGACTTTTTTAACTCGATTGTTGAAAGTCTCAGGGAAATTGTCACTAAAGTGAAAGTATCTGCAACTCAAGTTAATACAGCCATTGGTGATAACGAAGCTGCTATCCGCCAACTAGCTGCTAAAGCACTCAAACAAGCAGACGACATTAACCTTACCCTGGCTAGTGTTGACAATATGACGCTTTCTATTCAAGCCTTAGCCGAAGACGCCGAAAAAGCTGCCCAATTTGCTCACCAAGCTTCTCAAACAGCCCAAGAAAGTGGCGCTGTGATGGATCTAACGGTGCAAAATATTTTAGAATTGCGCTCAACCATTGGTGATACAGGGAAAAAGGTTAAACGTTTGGGAGAATCTTCTCAACAAATTTTCCATATAGTTTCCTTGATTGGCCAGATAGCGATGCAAACCCATTTATTAGCCATCAACGCCGGATTGGAAGCGGAAAGAGCTGGTGCCAAAGGTGAAGGTTTTGCTATCATTGCTGAAGAAATTGACGAACTAGCGACTCGTTGTTCTGACGCCACTCAAGAAATTGAGCAAATTGTGGAAAAAATCCAACTGGAAACCAACGAAGTCGTCAAGGCTATGGAACAAGGAACTACCCAGGTCGTTGAAGGCAGTAATATTGTCAAAGAGGCCAAAATTTCCCTCAATCAGATTATCAATGTATCTTCCCAAATTGATGACTTGGTACAATCAATTTCTTATGTGACAGGATCTCAAGTAGAAACGTCGCAAGTCGTCAGCAAATTAATGAAGGAAATTTCCCAAATTTCAGAATTCACCAGCGCTTCTTCACGCCAGGTGGCTGAATCTCTGCAACAAACTGTGGAAATTTCTCAAGAGTTACACGACACTGTTGAGACGTTTAAGGTGAATTAAACGACGTAGTTTATACCCAGTTCGCCAAATTACTCATAATCAAATAACCTCATCCCCAACCCTCCCCGTCAAACCTCAGCTTTGGCGGGGAGGTTTTGCAGTGCGGGAATCACACCCTGACTTTCTGTAACAAGATTTAGGGCTGGAGTTTAAATTGTTAAAAAAGAAAAATTGTGGTCATACCCTCTATCCCGATATTTACACATAGATGTTATGAGTGTTTAAACTAGCTTGGCTAGTGCGATCGCCAGTATTAATTGATTCTAATCAATTCTGCCAGCCAGGATAGTTTTCATCAGATCTAAAGCAACTACACAACCTTTATCTACCTAATATTTCTATGCTCTCTTCCACCAATTTTGCTTATAACTCTGCTGTCAAAGAACAAATACCTTACCGATTATTTACTCGGCGTGAAATGTTACCACCACGTCATGACGTAATGTGGCGAATCGAACAGGGAGCAGTTCGCACCTTAACTTGGAGTCCAGAAGGAACATTTATTACTCTGGGTTATTGGGGATCTGGGGATTTGATTGGTTCTCCTTTGTCTAAGGTTAAGCCTTATCAAATTCAATGTTTGACCAATGTCAAAGTCAGTATTGTGCCTCCTCATCTTTGGTATCAAGATGTCAGCGCCCTATTGTCTCATATTCAGCAGGCAGAGGAACTTTTAAGCATCATCCATTGTAAACCTGTGTCTCTACGTTTATGGCATTTTTTAGTATGGTTAAGTATAAAATTTGGCCGTGACGTAGAACAAGGGACACTGATCGATGTCAATGCTACCCACCAGGAAATCGCCGAGGTGTTAAATACAACAAGAGTAACTATTACACGTCTTCTTCAGCATTTTGAAAAAGAAGGCGCACTACTAAGGCGCAAACGCCAGATAATTTTGCGTTTTGTACATCCGTGAATCAAAAAGACTGGGAATGTTTGGTGGTTGAGTGGTATCAACCACCACTAATGTTAGTGCAAGTATGACGGCAAAACATCAGTAAATATCCTGATATTTAAAACATTTCAGGAATTCTACATAGATTAAGTTGTACTAAGCTTCAACTTTGACGCCACGCCAGAAAGCAATATAGCCTTGAATGTTCTTTGCTTTCTCCTTAGTGCTGGGATAGTACCAAGCGGCGTCTTTGTTGATTTGGCCATCTACTTCGATGCTGTAGTAACTAGCTTCGCCTTTCCAGGGACAAGTGGTGTGGGTGTTACTTTCTTGGAAATACTTTTTGTTAATCGCTTCTGCTGGAAAGTAATGATTGCCTTCCACGACTACAGTGTTATCACTCTCGGCTAAAACTGCTCCGTTCCAAATTGCTTTTGGCATAGGTGAGTTTGGGAATTAAGTTTACAGATCATATTTTGACACTGTTATGTGCGGATGGGGCATTGGGCATTGGGCATTGGGCATGGGGTGTGGAGGATGGGTTTATATTTGTTGTGAATGCAGAAGCTGCCGTTACGTCGGGGGTTGTTGTCGTTACGTCGGGGGTTGTTGTCGTTACGTCGGGGGTTGCTGTCGTTACGTCGGGGGTTGCTGTCGTTATGTCAGCTTATCCATTTGTTACTAATGCTTATCTGTTTGTTACTAATGCTTAAGCAACACTTATTAATTGTTCCGTTGTTGGAAGGCTGGCGCTTTTTAATCTAATTCGCTTGAGCCTTGTCGTATCACTACGTGGATCTTGCTAGGCGCAGCCTAAGAAGAGAAGTATTGGTGACTTTTCTCCATCCCCCATTTCCCATCTTCCCATTCCCTAACTATTGTGAGTTAAAATTCTGATATCTTCTTAAGTACCAATGCAGAACGCCTGAAAAAAGCGATCGCCATGCTTCAGTATCCCAATCTCGAACAAGCGCTTAAATATCACTTCGGTTATGAACGTTTCCGCTCTGGACAACGGCAAATTATCGAAGATGCGCTGCAAAATCGGGATTTAATGGTGGTGATGCCTACAGGTGGTGGTAAGTCTTTGTGCTTTCAATTACCTGCACTGTTGAAAAAAGGCTTAACTGTGGTGGTGTCGCCATTGATAGCTTTGATGCAAGATCAGGTGGAATCGTTACGAAATAATAATATTTCGGCAACGTTTCTTAATAGTAGTCTGAATCCTTATCAAGTGCGATCGCGTGAAGAAGCTATCCTCAATGGTAAGGTGAGATTACTGTACGTCGCCCCTGAACGTCTCCTCAGTGAAAGATTTTTACCGTTACTGGATTTAGTTCATCACCAAATTGGTATTTCTACTTTTGCGATTGATGAAGCGCACTGTGTCTCGGAATGGGGACACGATTTCCGTCCTGAATATCGTCAGTTAAAGTCTCTGCGAAAGCGTTACCCAAATGTTCCTACCATCGCCCTCACCGCCACAGCTACAGATCGGGTGCGGGGTGATATTATCCAACAATTGGGATTACAGCAACCGAGTATCCACATTGCTAGTTTTAACCGCCAAAATCTTTATTATGAAGTCCGTTCTAAAACTAAATATGCTTATGCTGAGTTATTAGAATTAATTCGCGAGTCGGAAGGTTCAACAATTGTTTATTGTTTAACTCGCAAAAAGGTGGATGAACTCACCTTTAAATTACAAAATGATAAGATTGCTGCTTTGGCTTATCATGCAGGATTAAGTGACGAAGAACGTACAAAAAATCAAACGCGCTTTATTCGCGATGATGTGCGGGTGATGGTAGCGACAATTGCTTTTGGCATGGGAATTAATAAGCCTGATGTGCGGTTAGTAGTTCATTTTGATTTACCCCGAAATTTGGAAAGCTACTATCAAGAATCAGGAAGAGCGGGAAGAGATGGTGAACCTTCACGCTGTAGTTTATTTTTTAGTTTTGGTGATATTAAAACCATTGAATGGAGTATTAATCAAAAAACAGATCCCCAAGAACAGTTAATAGCTAAACAACAACTGCGTCAAGTAATTGATTACGCTGAAGGGACAGACTGTAGACGGACAATTCAACTTGGTTATTTTGGCGAACGGTTTCCGGGAAATTGCGGGACATGTGACAATTGTCGTTATCCCAAACCAATGGAAGATTGGACAATTGAAGCCATGAAATTTTTATCTTGTGTGGCACGTTGTAAAGAAAGATTTGGGATGCTGCATATTATTGATGTGTTGCGGGGGGCAAAAAATCAGAAAATTACCCAAAACGAACATGATAAACTTTCTACATACGGCATCGGCAAAGATAGAACTTTAGATGAATGGCGAATGTTAGGGCGATCGCTCTTACATCAAGGCTTGTTAGAACAAACCAGCGATGGTTACTCAGTTTTAAAACTGAACGCCTTAAGTTGGGAAGTCATGCGAAAACAGCGCCCAGTGTCGCTAGCAGTGCCTGTGGCGCAAAAGGTGACTTGGGAAGAGGGGAGTGAAAAAGCCGCAGAGGTGGAAGTCTTATTACAGAAGTTGCGATCGCTGCGTAAGCAACTAGCTGACGAACAATCTGTACCACCCTACGTTGTTTTTCAAGATTCTACCCTAAAATTAATGTCTCAGAACCAACCAACAACCCTCACCGAATTTGGGAAACTGTCAGGTGTTGGTAGTCATAAACTCGCCCAATATGGCGATAAATTCCTCGCCGAAATTCGCGCCTACCGTCAAGAACAAGGTTTGGTAGATGGACAAGATTATTCTACACCTTATCGTGGTATTGGCTTACCAACTGAAACCGAGTTGTTTACCTTGCAATTGCATAAACAAGGTTTGAGTGTGAATGAAATTGCTGAAACCAGAAATATTCGCCCGACGACAATTATCCGTCATTTGGCAGATTTAATTGAGAAAAATCAGCCTGTAGATTTAAATGAGTTGGTGCCTCTAGAACGTCAACAAAAAATTTGGCAAGTTTTAGAAGTGCTGGGCGATATTTCTTTAACGCCAATTCGCGAACAACTTGGTGAAAGTTATACTTATGACGACATTCGCCTAGTCAGAGGAAAATGGCGCAGAGAGAACCGTAAGTGATGAAACTTCGTTGGCGTTGCTGATTTGTGGGATGATTTATTAGGCTACGCCCCGCTTCTCTACGTTCCCTGCGGGACGCTACGCGAACGCGCAGCGTGTCGCAGACAGACGCTCAGGGAAAGCTAACACGCAGTGGCGAATTTTTTCAAGGGGATTTCTCACACACAACCAAACATTTTTAAGGAAAACTGGGGATGTTGGTAGTGGATTCTTCTGAGGTGATGATAGTCGGCGATGGTGCAGTGCGTTTAGTCTTGTTTTTTGTTTTGGCTGCTAAAATTATAGCTAAAAGCTTAGGCAATGCCAGACAACCAATGGTATTGAGCAGCGTTAAGAGTATTCCATCTCTCAAACTCATATATCATCGCCTCCTTTTGATAATTTATGGTTGTATTTCTGATTATGAAACAAAAGTAGTAATATTAGCTACATTCCAGCTTTTGAATTTCTTGTAGCTCATATAAGCTAGACAAATATCATTAAAAAGGGAGTAGTCCCGCGATTTCAAACTATTTTCATAAATTTTTAGATACCCCTAAATCCACGCCAAATGTATATGTATCAGCGTTTTAGTGGTATGGTATAAGACTTTGAAAACACGCCTTAGTGGTCTATCGCATTAATTATGATGGTTACGTAGTGAGCGATTTATCGCTCTTTAAAGCACTAAAGTGCTGACTACATACTCGTCAAAATTAATGAGACAGAGTAATATTACTCCATCACATTAATTATGATGGTTACGTAGTGAGCGATTTATCGCTCTTTAAAGCACTAAAGTGCTGACTACCTAAGCATGAGAACTCATGTGACAGACTACCAGGAGTGAGGGATCAACCGTCAACAAAACTCGTTGGTTCTGCGTACCACCATTTTGATAAGTTAGTACATAGTTTGAAATAATCTACAGTTAAAACAAAAAAGGGATGACGTTGAGTTACCATCCAGATGCCATTGCTCCCCACGGTGGACAGTTGGTTAACCGTATCGCTACACCAGAACAAAGGGCAGAATTTCTGTCAAAAGCAGACTTTTTGCCACGAGTGCAACTTGACGAGCGAGCCGTTTCTGATGTAGAAATGATTGCGATTGGTGGTTTTAGTCCATTGACGGGTTTTTTGAACCAAGAAGACTACGATCGCGTTGTTACAGACATGCGTCTTGCTAACGGTGTGGTCTGGTCAATTCCAATTACACTTTCGGTAACAGAAGAAGTTGCTTCTTCTTTGACTGAAGGTAGTTTGATTCGTCTGGACAACCCCAGAGGTGAATTTATCGCCGTTTTGCAACTAACGCAAAAGTATAATTATGACAAAACCCGTGAGGCGATAAACGTCTACCGCACTGATGATATCAAACATCCCGGTGTACAGGTACTCTATAACCAAGCGCCTGTCCATTTAGCAGGTGATATCTGGTTACTGCAACGTGATCCCCATCCCCTGTTTCCCACCTACCAAATTGATCCCGCCGCATCTCGGCAAATGTTCAAAACCAAAGGCTGGAAAACTATCGTTGGTTTTCAAACTCGCAACCCCATCCACCGCGCCCATGAATATATCCAAAAGTGCGCTCTAGAAACTGTAGATGGTCTATTTTTGCACCCATTGGTGGGAGCGACAAAAGAAGATGACATCGCCGCTGATGTGCGGATGCGTTGCTATGAAATTTTGCTAGAAAACTATTACCCCTTAGATCGGGTAATTTTAGCAATTAATCCGGCAGCAATGCGTTATGCAGGTCCACGGGAAGCAATTTTCCACGCTTTAGTTCGCAAAAACTACGGTTGTACTCACTTTATTGTGGGACGGGATCATGCTGGTGTCGGTGACTATTATGGTACTTATGATGCTCAATATATCTTTGATGAGTTTGAGCCTGGTGAATTGGGAATTGTGCCGATGAAATTTGAACATGCTTTTTACTGCACCCGCACCAAACAAATGGGCACAACTAAAAGTAGTCCCAGCAAACCAGAAGAACGAGTTCACCTGTCAGGAACAAAAGTCAGGGAAATGCTGCGCCGGGGTGAATTACCCCCACCAGAATTTTCTCGTCCTGAGGTAGCTGCAGAGTTGGCGCGGGCGATGAAAGTCAAAGCATCAGTTTAGAAAAGTGCTGAGTCAGGAGTGGTGAATGGATAGTGGGGCGATTTTCCCCCTCTCCTCCTCTCCCCATTTATATTTGGCAGTACCTGAGGACAGTTGGTAAACTGGCAAACAGTATAAAGTTAAACTTTACACTACAGACTTTAGCCCTTTAAGCTGTTAGCTGACAGAATGGAGGCTAATAGCAAATTATGAAACGCAGGACTTTTTTACAGAGAATTGGCTCAATACTGGCGGCGGTGGGGATAACTGAGGCTGAATGGTTAACCTTAAGCAATCGCTATTACCAAGCTTTAGCAGCACCTACCCCGCGTAAATTAGCATTGTTGATTGGCATTAATCAATATCCACAAAGTCCAGCCCTCAGCGGTTGTTTGACTGATGTGGAACTGCAAAAAGAACTATTAATTCATCGCTTTGGCTTTCAAGAAGCTGATATTATCACCCTAACCGAAGCACAAGCGACTCCACAAGCGATCGCCAGTACTTTCAGGGAGCATTTAATCAAGCAAGCTAAACCCGGTGATGTGGTTGTCTTCCACTTTAGTGGTTACGGCACTCGTGTCAAATTAGGAATGTTACCCAGCACCACCCAAAATGCTTTATTGTTAGCCAATGACAATAACACCATCCCAAATACACAAAATAATAAAATTGTCAACTACTTATTAGAAGAAACTCTCATACTCATGTGGCGATCGCTCTCCACAGATCGCGCCACAGCAGTATTAGATACTAGCTACTATGCTCCCAGTAGCATCGGGACTACAGGATGGCGAATTCGCGCCCGTCCTGAATTAGCAGCACAGTTAGCAGATGCAGAACTAGATTTACTTAAACAATTCAAAACAGAAAATTTACTGAGGACTTTGGTTTTAGAAGCGACAAAAACCCCCCAGCAATTGGCAAGGGAAGCGCAGTTATCTGGTTTTAGTGCGGGATTATTTACCTACGCCTTGACACAATATCTCTGGGAAACTAGCCCAGCCACCACAGTTCAATTGAGCCTAGCCCATGTAGAAAAGACTCTGCACAAACTGGGTAGCATCCAACAGCCAGCCCGATTAATTGAGCAGAAAAATCCCCAAGAAATCTCACTATCCGCGAATTTTCTCCCCAATAACACCATTTCTGCCCAGGGAGTAATCACAGCTACAGAAGAAGATGGCAAAACAGTCCAGTTGTGGTTAGGAGGACTACCACCACAAGTCTTAGAATACTACGGAGTCAATTCGCGACTCACCGCAGAAACAGGAGAACAGCTAATATTGCGATCGCGTACTGGTTTAACAGCAAAAGCGACAATCTCCAGCTTTGATGGTATGATTCCTATACAACCAGGGCAACTTGTTCAAGAAGCAGTCAGGATTTTACCCCGAAATATTAGTTTAAAAGTTATCCTAGATACGGGATTAGAAAGAATTGAGCGAGTAGACGCCACCAGCGGCTTTGCTACAGCCACCCATGTATCAACGGTAGTAGCAGCAGATCAACCAGCTGATTATGTCTTTGGTAAGCTACAGCAAACTCCCAGTAATTATGCTTTATTTTCCCTTGGGGGCGAACTAATTCCCAACACCACAGGCGAAATTGGCGAAGCGGTGAAAATCGCAGTTCAACGGTTAACACCGAAATTACCCACCCTACTAGCAGCAAAGTTATGGCGACTCACAGAAAATGTCGGTTCTTCTCATTTAGCGGTCAAAGCTACTTTAGAGATAATTAATGCTACATCATCCGTGGCAGTAATTCAACAACAAACAGTGCCGACTCTGAGCCAAGAGACAGGGAGTAAAAAATCACTCAATACAGGGACAGTACCAATTGATAGCCGGATACAGTACCGAGTGGAAAATCTCGGCGATCGCCCAGTATATTTAATTTTGGTGGGATTAACCAGCAGTAGAATTGCGATCGCCTTTTATCCTTGGCAAACTAAGCCAGAAACCAACATTAAAGAACCTAAACCCCTATTGCAACAAATAGTTATTGCTCCTGGTGAAACATTGACAATACCGCCAATTACTGCTGCATCTGGATGGGCAATTTCGGGGCCTGCTTACGAATCCGAACATCAACTCATATTTAGCACCGCCCCCTTCAGCGAAACCCTATTAGCCTTAGAAACCCCCCAGAATCGTACAGCCGACTTTAGGCCTATTAGTCCATTGTTGAACCCCTTAGAAGTAGCGCAAGCCTTGCTCCAAGACTTGCATAATACCAGTACCGCCAAAGCCGAGAACGGCACAGCAGCTGACTCATATATCTTAGATGTAAATAATTGGGCAACTCTCAACTTTACTTTTCAAGTTGTTTAGATATTTACAAAAAATAAATTATCCCAAATTAATGGCAATTGAAAATCTACAGCTATTTTCAGGTAAATATACCACATTTGTTGTAGGGGCACGGCACTACTGTGCCCTGCGAGTGTGGTTCAACTACGTGAAAACTGCTGTAAATGCAATGTTATCGATAATTGGTATCAGCTAATTGAGCCTGCAATCTCACTTATTCTGTCCTCTGCTCTCTAGGAGTTTACGTTTACAAATATTTCTGCAACAATAACCCTAACTTCTCCTTTGTCACTGTCGGCACTTTATCTAACTGAGTCAAAATCGCATACTTTAAAGCCGAATGAGCATCACTAGACGGCGGATTTTCACTCAAACGCGCCACAGTTTCTTGAATCACTTTTTGAGCATTGACTGCATTGCGCTGCAAATTACCAATTACCATCTCTACGGTTACACTATCATGGTCTGGGTGCCAACAATCGTAATCTGTTACCAAGGCTAAAGTTGCATAAGCAATTTCTGCTTCCCTGGCTAACTTCGCCTCTGGTAAATTCGTCATCCCAATTACTGTCGCATCCCAACTGCGGTAAAGGTGCGATTCCGCCTTGGTAGAAAATGCTCGCCCTTCCATACATACATAAGTGCCACCGCGATGTAGCGTCACTTCTGGTAAATTGAGAGAGGCGATCGCATCTGCTAAAACCATAGCCAAATTTTGACAAATCGGCTCACCAAAGGCAATATGAGCCACAATTCCTTCACCAAAAAATGTGGAAACTCGATTTTTTGTCCTGTCAATAAATTGATCTGGTATCACCATATCCAGTGGTTTCGCCTCGGCTTTTAAGGAACCAACTGCACTCGCCGAGATTAAATACTCCACACCCAGTTGCTTCATGGCATAGATATTGGCACGAAACGGTAACTCCGAGGGTAACAGCGTGTGATTGCGTCCATGTCGTGCCAAAAAAGCTACTCTATTCCCGGATAATGTACCAACAATCAAAGCATCAGAAGGTGAACCAAACGGCGTCTGGATTTGCACTTCTTCCACATCCTTCAGTGCATCCATTTTGTATAGACCGCTACCGCCAATAATCCCAATCCGAGCTATGGTCATGATTCTGAACCTGTTACTTGCAAAGTTGCTCAGTTATTTTACCGAAAAGGCGCGTAGTAGGAGAGTTTTTGGGCATGGGGCAATTCAATTTTGGATACTTCTCTTCTTAGGCTGCGCCTTAAGCGTAGCTATGCCGCAGGCTTTAGGACAAGCTCAGTACAAGTTTTGGATTTGCAATTTTGGATTCGACTTCAATCTAAAATCTAAAATTCCTAGGGCGTGGGGCATGAAGAAAAGTCACCAATACCCTATGCCCCAAGTCGAAGTGCTATCCCTTGCCACTTAACTAAAGGTGAGAGAGTTTCCCGCCGACTTCCAATAAAAAAGGCTTGGTTCATGACCAAACCTCCAATTTAAATCCAGTGCATAACAACATCCCGGATTAATTTACCCTTTCTTTTTTGGATTGGGCATCTTCCTATAGGATGTGTGCAAATATCCTAAAAGCTGATAATAGATTACCCAAAAATCATCAATTATTCCTAGATTTTACTAACCATCCCTATATTTCATCCCTGCCAAATCCCACTGCTTTCATGGTATGATTGAGTTGGTAAGTAATAGTATGTTTTTGCTTTACCCTATGCCCGAATTTTATGAATGTATTTATTTTTATACCAAAAGTAAAATAAAGGACGGGTTTTATACCGTCCAAATAGCTTGAAAGTGGCAATACACCTTGGATTCTAGAAAAAATATTACAAATACAACTCAATAGGTTGTCAGGATTTCAAAGGCGGCAAACACAAATAACGGTTATTTTTCCGTGTTTAATGTCGCAACCGAAGTTTATTCCCGCAATTTTCATTAATATATCATATTTAGATTTTCATGAGTTGCCAAAATGGCAAAAGTAAATAGATGGGATTGTCTCGCATTGAGTAAGTAAGTCGGTGAGAAAAAACCAAACTACATTAAGTAATGTAAAATTTAATTGAATTCGCCTGTAGTAAGCGGCTCTAGCCCTTAAGAGAGGACTAAAGTCCCCACTACAAACCTTGAATTATTCACGACGTTCTACTTATAATAAATACAAAAATGTGAGAATACGTCTGAAAAATACTTTTTCGGATTTTGAATATTTCATCCAAAATCCAAAATTATTTGATAATTTCAGGTCATGATTACACTACCAATGCTGTTGCTTTGAGTGCAAAAATCTCCTCAATAATATCCTCAACAACCTTATCTGGGGTAGAAGCACCAGAAGTAATTCCCACAATTATTTTACCATCCGGTAACCAGTTTTCTGTGATTACCAAATCCCCATTTAATTGTCGATGTTCAATGCTATTAATTGACTTAATTCTTTCAACTCTATCGATGTGATAAGAAGGAATACCTCGATGTTCTGGAATTTCTTGTAAATGTGTAGTATTGGATGAATTAAAGCCACCAATTACTACCATTAAATCCAACTTTTCTTCCACTAAATTAAACATTGCATCTTGGCGTTCTTGGGTGGCGTCACAGATGGTGTTGAAACTTTGGAAATGCTGATTTATTTCACTAGGTCCATACTTCCGCATCATGGTACGCTCAAATAGTTTACCAATTTGCTCGGTTTCGCCTTTGAGCATTGTAGTTTGATTGGCAATTCCCACACGTTCTAAATCTACATCAGGATCAAATCCATTTGAGCAAGCCTGAGGAAATTTTGCCAAAAATTCCTCTCGGTTTCCCCCCTTGAGAATATAGTTAGCAACGTATTCCGCTTCTTTCAAGTTCAGCACAATTAAATATTTACCAGCAAAAGAACTGGTAGCCACAGTTTCTTCGTGCTTATATTTACCGTGAATAATGGAAGTGTAATCAATTTTTTTATGTTTTTCAACAGTATTCCAAACTTTAGAAACCCAAGGACAAGTTGTATCGACGATTTTACAACCTTTATCGTGCAGTAGCTGCATTTCTTGCACGCTGGCACCAAAAGCAGGGAGAATTACTACATCAGCAGTTTGCACAACAGAAAAGTCTTTTATATCACCATTAACTGGGATAAATTCTACTTGCATTTCCCGCAAACGCTGATTAACAGCCGGATTGTGAATAATCTCATTAGTAATCCAGATGCGTTCATTGGGGAAGTGCTGACGAGTTTCGTAAGCCATAGCTACAGCACGTTCTACACCCCAGCAAAAGCCAAAAGCTTGAGCTAGGCGGATGGTCACATTACCCTGTTGTAAGATGTAATTGCGATCGCGAATTTCCTGAATCAAGTTACTTTGAAACTCTGACTGCAATTGGGTAGCAACTTCTGCTTGATGTCCAAAACCCTTACGGTTGTAGTTTTCGGAATGTTGGAGGCTACGCTTAAAAGCTTTTGTATCCATAAGATTGTTCTACTCAAATCACTATTTTTAATTCTCCCTCATCTTTCACCCTCTCCCTTTTCCCTCTGGCTATAAATCTGCAATGCAGTTCGCCAGACTATATAACCTTGGGGACTCAGGTGTAAACCATCAGTAGTGAATTCGCGGTGGAGATTACCTTGTTTATTGGTAAACAAGGGATGTAAGTTAAGATATTTGACGCCTTCTTTACTAGCTATTGCTTCTAGTTGCTGATTTAATTGGCGAATGCGATCATTACTGATAGCCAGAAGTTTCGCTTTACCTTCCCAAGTTGCTTCCTCTCCCCCATGCGGTAAAATTGACTGGATGACAATTTGCGCTTTTGGATGTACCTTTCGTAGGTAACTCATAATTTGACGCTGATTCTCTAAAATTGTCTCATCCTTCACACCCCGGATGAGGTCATTAATACCAATCATGACAAAAATTACTTCTGGCTGAGTGCGATCAAATATATCTAATCTTTTTAAGAGTCCGCTGCTGATTTCGCCAGAAATTCCCTGATTGAGCCAATTTCTGTCCTCCGGTAATAATTCCGATGGAAACCACAGACTCAAAGAATCCCCCGCCAGTATAGTTAAATGCTGAGGACGTTTATCAGTGGCAATCTTCGCTTCTTGCTTCAGAACATCTACCCACTGTTGGTAACTCAGTTTGTGACGTGGACCTAACTCCAGTATAACAGATTGGGCAGCACTGACTTGAGTAGAGGAATTTCTTGTCTTAAACAAAGCAGTCAATGTTTGCTGTTTCCAAATTAGCAACATCACCACCAACATCAGTAGTCCGTTGGTTACCAGCGAAAAAAATACCCAGACAGGAAAAGTTTTTACAGGAGTGGACACGACTAACACCACTTTGCAGAATTAAAAATGCAACAATCTGATTTAGCTGCCTACATTTGAGAAAAAATGTAGAGACGTTGTATGCAACATCTCTACATTGTCATATATATAACAATCTTCTCTCTGTGTCCTCTGCGCCTCTGCGGTTAGCAAAAAAAAGACTTTGATTAATAATTTTACCCTTAACTGAACTTATTGATCTATATAAATAGAAATATGGTCATCACTAAGTAGAGGATTGCACAAGTTCGTGACGAAATGAAAATAAAATCTATAGTTAGTAGTTGCGCGAATAGCGCTATTCGCGCAACTACTAACCAAAACGCTAGGAATTTAGGAAACGCTGTACTAAGAAACGTTAATGCGATCGCTAAACTCGGAGTTATAACCTTCTTCCCCGTGTTCGTTGATATCTAAACCTTGGACTTCAGATTCCTCCTTGACTCGCAGCCCAATTGTGGCGTCGATAAATTTGAGAATGATCCAGGTACCAACCCCAGCGATGATATAAGCAATGGCAATGGCTGCTAGTTCAACCAAGATTTCGCTGACATTACCACGTAGTACCCCATCTTTACCGCCTGAGTTGACTTCGGTGGTAGCAAAGATTGCTGTTAAAATTGCACCTACTGTACCACCAACGCCATGCACAGGATAGGTATCTAAGGCGTCATCAACTTGTACTTTGTGTTTGAAACTGACAGCGTAGAAGCAAACGAATGAGGTGATAGCCCCAATTAAAATCGCTGATAAGGGTGTGACAAATCCGGCGGCGGGTGTGATCCCTACTAAACCAGCAACGGCGCCGGAAGCTGCGCCTACAGCGGTGGGTTTACCGCGTAAAACTCCTTCCAAAATCAGCCAGACTAAAGCCGCTGCCGCTGCCGCTGTATTGGTAGCCACAAAGGCTGTTGTTGCCACATTGGTGACTAAATTACCCGAAGTGCCACTAGCAACAGATAAGGCACTTCCAGAGTTAAAGCCGAACCAACCAAACCAGAGCAAACCGGCACCCAACAAAATAAAGGGGACGTTATGGGGAGGAGTCAGACGATCAGGATAGTTTCTGCGGGGCCAAGAACGATCGCCGCCACAAGAGCAGAAACACCAGAGCTAATGTGAACTACTGTGCCACCAGCAAAGTCTAGGGCACCCAAACCACCATATAAGCCCAAAAATCCACCTTTAGCCCAAACCATGTGTGCTAGGGGGGTATAAATAAAGGTTGACCACAGCAGCACAAATAAGCAATAGGCGCGGAAGCTGATGCGTTCAGCGATCGCCCCGAAATTAACGCTGGGGTGATAATGGCAAACATGGCTTGATAGATCATGAATGCCTGGTGGGGTATTGTCGGCGCATAGGATGTGACATCAGCATATTTCGGATCTGCTGCTTTGAGCGCATTTTCGTAGGGTAGATGAGGTAGGTAGTCCTTAATCTGTAACCCCACATTGCCAAACAACCAATTGAACCCACCGATAATTGGGTTACCGGGTGCAAATGAAAGGCTATAGCCCCACAGAATCCAGGTAACTCCCACAATCGCCATCAACACGAAACTCATCATCAACGTATTGAGGATGTTGCGCGATCGCACAAATCCACCATAGAAAAATGCCAATCCTGGTGTCATCAGCAGGACGAGTGCTGATGATATCAGCATAAAGGCCGTATCTCCAGTATCGGCAGCAGGTGGAGTCGCCGCTGGTGTTTGGGCAAAAGCGTTGCCCATTAACGGTACTCCCAGCAGCAATAGGGTAATCACCCCAATCATTACGACTTTCTTCAACACTTGTTTTTGTCCCTGAGCACCAATATTTTTGTATTACCTGAAGACATTAGAGTATTTTTTGATACTCAATTCTGTCTTTAATGTTACTCAACTGTACTTTTTTTTGGAATACTTACAAAAATATAATACTGATTGCAGATGGCAAATATTGAAATTTGTGTAGTAATGCAAAGTTTGCATATCATTTTTGGATCAATAGCATTGTGTTCTAGTGCTAAAAAGTTATAGTTCTTCGGTGATTTACTTAGGCAAATTCAGGCAGGATAAAGGATTATGTCTAGTGACTAATTCTACATGTCAGTCAGTAAAGTTGCACAATCGAGCAATTATTGTTCGGCTTATATCTTGTAAATATTCTCAAAAAACTTGACATTTTTGCGTCATTAATTGATGACAATATCTAATCTGAAATGCAACTATCTGAAAATAAGTTGATCGGTATTTTATCAGAGTTTATACTTATTTATGATGTATCTACATGATAATTAAAACACCAACTTAGGATACAGAGACGGAGAACAAATTATAGCGCTGCCAGAGATATAGCGATGGAGAGACATCTGTTTAGCCCTGTGAAGAATTTCTTTTGCGACTAGTACTCCACCACATTAATTTTGCGGGGGCTGCCAGATCCCCGACTTCTCCAAGAAGTCGGGGATTTGACCACCTTCACCTATCAGAATTAGTGTGGTCTAACACTGTACTCTGTCTCATTAATTTTGAGGGGTATGTAGTAAGCACTACCCTGTGGCTTGGAGCGTAGCAGTATAGTGCTTTAATGAGCGATAAATCGCTCACTACGTAACCATCATAATTAATGCGATAGACCACTACTAAGTTATCAACCTTCGCTTTTAACAGTTCGCAGCGTATAGGGTATTGGTTAATCGCCATCGGGGGAAATGCCTCGGGAATTATATCCTTCAGAGTAGTCATCGGTACTGGTTTCTTTGAGGAATCCACTATAGGCTTCCATTCCGTGTTCCCCAATATCCAAACCTTCTAGTTCTTCTTCTCTACTGACTTTGATACCTAAAGTCTCCTTCAGTAGCAACCAAAAAATACTGCTGAGAAGAACAGTCATCCCTCCAGCCGAAACAATACCGATCATTTGGGGAATTAGTGTTCCCAAGCCACCACCCAAAAATAACCCATGAGGTCCTACAGGCTTACCTGCCAAGTCAAACAGCCAAGAATATTTACCCGGACCTACAGCAAACAGACCTACTGACAGGGTACCCCAAATGCCACAACCGAGGTGGACGGAGATAGCGCCTACTGGGTCATCAATACCAAGTTTGTCAAAAAATTGTACAGCGAAAACTACCAAAACTCCAGCCACTGCACCAATGATCACAGAACTGTCAAGGCTGACAAAAGCACAAGGTGCTGTAATCCCCACCAAGCCAGCTAAAATACCGTTGATAATCATCGAAAGGTCCGGCTTACCTAAGTACAACCAAGCTGTAATCGTGGCGGCTATACCACCAACGGCACCTGCCATATTAGTATTTACAGCAATATGACTAATTGCATTGGCGTCTGCAGCCATTCTGGAGCCAGGGTTGAAACCAAACCAACCTAACCACAGAATCAAACAGCCTAAGGTAGCAATACTCATGTTGTGACCGGGTAGAGCCACAACTTGTTTATCTTGATATTTACCAATGCGAGGTCCGAGCAATGCAGCTCCCATCAAAGCCGACCAGCCACCAACTGAGTGAACTACTGTAGAACCGGCAAAATCCCAAAAACCCAAATTTGCCAGCCAACCACCACCCCAAATCCAGTGTCCGGTAATCGGGTAGATAATACCTACAAGTAAGAAGCTAAATATGAGAAAGTTAATAAACTTCAGCCGTTCTGCTACTGCACCAGAAATAATTGTGGCTGATGTGCCGGCAAATACTAACTGGAATAAAAATTTGGCAGCTAAAGGTACACCTGTCCAATTGAGAGCAGTGAAAATGCCTTTATAAGCTACTCCTGTGGCAGGACTGTTATCTTCTCCTCCCAGAAAAAACCCGTTAAATCCAAGGAAGTCATTGCCATCGCCAAACATGAAGCCAAAACCAAAAGACCAAAATGCTACTGTCGATATAGCAAATACAATCAAGTTCATAGCTAACACGTTGACTGCATTTTTTTCACGACAAAAGCCTGTTTCTAACATACAAAAACCAGCGTTCATGAAAAATACCAAAAATGCAGCGATCGCCACCCATAAAGTGTCAAGGGCAACTTTAAGCTCTGCTGTTGTTGGCGCTACTGCTGCTGGTGTGCGAGCAACTGCGACATAACTCCATCCCAACACAATCAAACAAGCTAGAGGTATGCAGGCTTGCCAACTAGGGGACAGTCGCTTAATTGCTCCACTCAATAACTGAACTCTTGATTTAGACTGCACAGTTTGAGCAAAATT
>CAVYXS010000139.1:0-3460 GCA_963772205.1 uncultured cyanobacterium | reverse complement strand
GGTAAAATTAGTTTTTCCCAAGGGCATATGAATGCGGCGAAACAGGCTTTGCTACCACTTTGGGAACAGTGTCGCTTTGAGATGCGCCATGTATTTCCTCATCGTTAGTAGCGTCTCGTAGTCAGGACTAAAGTCCTGATTTTCTCAGCACTAAAGTGCTGACTACAAACTCTAAAAACTAACTTGACAAAGTAGTAAGGTATATCATTATTGTCAGTCCCTCAAATCATCGAGTAGTTAAAAATTCTTGAATGCGATTAACAAAATCTTCTAAATGATGAGCATCCTGAAAATAGGTAGGCAAAATCAAAGCCAGTGTTTGATCAACAATATCTAAGTAATTCCACCCAAATGTCGCTTCAAAAATAGAATTAACATAGATAACAATTCCTTGATGATCGGTAATGATTACAGGTAGTTCAGTCTCGTGTTTGAGATTTTCTACGGTCAGCATTTTATTTGTAACCCTCAATAGCTTTTTTGTCAGTTTTGTATGTTTTAGCACATATAAACTCAAGTGGGTTACTTCTCGATTTTTCAGCGGCGATCGCTCTTTCCAATGCTAAAATTTTCAGCAAATAGGGCATTTGCACAGCTATGGCAACCATACTGCACAAACCAATCTGCCTATATATATATTTGAGGGGTAGGGGGTTAGGTTTTGGAAACTTAAATGTTACCAAAAATACTTTTCAAACATTCTCCCTGTGTGTAAACCCAACAAAACTCCAAAAATCTTGGGTTCAACGCAAACAACGTATCGCGACTAACAAACCCCTCGCCTTGTTCAAAGTCTCCTCATATTCCTTCTCAGGCTCAGAATCAGCTACCAAACCGGCGCCTGCTTGCACAGTCACAGTATTATTACGTAATACCATTGTGCGAATTGCAATCGCACTATTCAATTGTCCTTCAAAATCGTAATAACCATATACACCAGAATACACAGCACGCCGACTAGGCTCTAATTCATTGATAATTTCCATTGCTCTAATTTTGGGGGCGCCGCTGACTGTACCGGCGGGGAAGCACGCTTTGAGTAAATCCCATGCGGTTTTATTAGGTGCTAATTTCCCCACAACATTACTGACAATATGCATGACATGGGAATAGCGTTCCACTACCATTAATTCATCAACTTTGACGCTACCACTTTCACAAACGCGCCCCAAATCATTGCGCCCTAAATCAACCAGCATCACGTGTTCGGCGATTTCTTTGGGATCTTGGAGCAAATCCTCGGCGAAGGCTGCATCGTCCTTGCTTGTTTTCCCCCGTGGACGTGTCCCCGCAATTGGGCGGACTGTGGCGATTACCCCACCATCTGCATCGCGTTCGGCTTTTACCATAACTTCAGGACTGGAACCGATGATTTGCCAATCTTGGAAGTTAAAGAAAGCCATGTAAGGCGATGGATTAATCTGGCGTAGGGAACGATAAAGGGCGAAGGGGTCGCCTGTATATTCTGTTGATAGCCGCTGGGAAATTACTACTTGAAAAATATCCCCGGCTTTGATATAGTCCTTCGCTTTTTCAACATTAGCGCAGAATTCTAGGCGGGTGAAGTTGCTGGTGTATTCTGGTGTTGTGGATGGGGAAACTTCCCCTGGGGGTGTCCATGATAATAAGGTTTTTTGTGGCGATAGGGGTAGAGATAGCTTGTGTACCATTTGCGTGACGCGATCGCTTGCCTGTTGATAAGCTACCTGTAAATCAACATTCTCTTCCCGTAAATCAGCATAGGCGATCGCCCAAATTTTCCGCTTTACCTGGTCAAAAATTAACAGTTGGTCTACTTGCATCCACAATCCATCTGGGATATTACGCTCATCTTGGGGATGAACTGGCACCCGTGGTTCAATCCAGCGAATCAATTCATAGCCCCAAAACCCAAATAAACCGCCGATTCCTGGCGGTAATTGGGGTAACTTAACTGGGCGATAAGGTGCGAGACATTGGGCTAAAGCTGTAAAGGGATCGCCTGCAAACATAGCCACCGAACCGTTGCGGTGTGTCTGGGTTGTACTATCACCCCTGGCTTCCAACACCCACAGGGGATCGCAACCTACTAAACTATAGCGTCCCAGTTTTTCCCCACCTTCCACCGATTCCAATAAAAAGCTATAAGGCTGACCCGCACATACTTTATACCAAGCCGATACAGGCGTATCTAGGTCTGCTACCCATTCTTGATACACCGGCACAAAATTACCTTGTTTTGCTAGCTCTTGAAACTGGTCAAAATCGGGGAATATCATAAATATCTCACGAAATGGGGATTGGGGATTAGGTATAGAGAAAACTCTTTCCTAGTACAGCACAGCGGTTCTCAGTTGGATGCAATACAAAATTATATCTTCGGGTGTAGGGGCACGGCAGTGCCGTGCCCTTACGAATATATTGGACTCAAGCGATAACCGCTATAGAGCGCCAGTCCCTAGTCCCTAGTGCCCATTACCTAGACCTATGCGTCATGGGTAGCTGTAGTACTGAATTTGACTTCTGAGGGATTGCGATTTTGTCCAATTCTGCGTGGTACATAACGTACTTTCTCACGACCAGGGTTCACCTTCTCAGGGAAGACGCCATCAGCTGGGTGAATTAGAGTAGTTTCGCCGCTGGGCAAAATCCGGTAAATTTTGTAATCTGTGATTTTCAATTTCCGCAGTTGACCACCCAAAGCGATACCATATTCTTTGCGAGCTATGTACAGCAGGTTTTCGCCTTTGTTAGCTATAGCCGCGCCACCTGTAGGCAATTCAAACACCTGTTCTTTAGGGCTAGTCCAGGTGATAGCGTACTTTTCTTCCACTTCTGCTTTTGTCAGCAAGCCGCCTGTGCTGCCAGCAAATAACGGGGTTTTTCCAGAAAGTGTTTCTGCCATAAAAAAAGTTAGTCTCTCAACGTTTTTAGGGCATCGTAACACCGCCAACAGGATCATATTGCGATCGCGTTATAGTCTGTAACAGTTTTTAGTCATTGATCAATCCCCATGACGCCACATGCTTGCCGACGCAAGGCGACTCTAACGCAGGGCTGCCCCCGCTGCCAATATTTGGAATGGGCAAATTATTATACCATATAATCACCCTTTTTAAACATCTTCTAAGCGCCAATGAACTGGACTACTCCTATGCACCCCGATCATCAATTAGCTAAACTTGAGCGTCTGCGAAAATTGAGTGACTTGTGGGATCGTTCACTTGGTATCCCCGGTACAAGAATTAAAGTTGGACTGGAATCGCTTGTAGGCTTATTGCCTGTAGGAGGAGATATTATTCCTATAGAATTTTATCTATGCAAATGGCATTTATCATTGGTTAATTCTGGGATTTCTCCCAAAAAATACCATTGTTGAATTTTATGTATAAAATACTTATTGTTCTGGGTGAAATGCCTGTAATTACTACAATGAAAAAAAAAACAACAAACATCGAAACAACCACAAAAAAGCTGACAA
>CAVYXS010000138.1:0-15904 GCA_963772205.1 uncultured cyanobacterium | reverse complement strand
TATCATTCACAAGGGCGCTACTCAGAAGCCGAACAAAAGTATTTAGAAGTTTTAGCAAATAGAAAAATATTGTTAGGAGATGAACATCCTCAAGTTGCATCTACCTTAAATAATATTGCTGTCAATTATAAGGAGCAAGGGCGCTACTCAGAAGCTGAACAAATGCATTTATCAGTCTTAGCCATGAGAAAGCGTTTACTTGGTGACGAGCATCCTGATGTTGCAAGTAGCTTAAATAATTTAGCAGAAATTTATGTTATCCAAGGGCGTTATTTAGCAGCAGAACAAAAATATCTCCAAGCTTATGAAATCAGGAATTGCCTGTTTACTTCAGAGCATCCAGATATTGCAGATAGTTTAAATAATCTAGCAGGAGTTTACGCATTTCAAGGGCGTTATTTAAAGGCGGAGCAAATATATTTACAAGCCTTACCAATGTTGGAACGCTTACTGGGAAAAGAGCATCCTACTGTGGTAAATAATTCAGATAATCTAGCATTGCTCTACCGAATGCAAGGGCAATACTCGAAAGCTGAAAAACTTTACCTAGAAGCCTTAGCAATCAGAAAAAATATATTGGGAGAAAAGCATCCTGACATTGCAACTAGCTTAAACGATATAGCAGTAATTTATCGCCTGCAAGGGCGATATTCAGAAGCCGAACAAATGCATTTAACAGCTTTAGCAATGCTCAAAGAACTCCTAGGAGCAAAACATCCTCTTGTTGCGGCTACATTGAATGATTTTGCGGTGCTATATGATGCTCAATTTAAATACTCACAAGCCGAATCATTCTTATTAGAAGCCTTGGCAATTATTAAAAATATATTTGGTGATGAACACCCCCAAGTAGCAACTAGCATGAGTAATTTAGCTACTATATATGCAGGGCAGCAACGCTATACCGAAGCCGAAAAATTGCATTTAGAAGTATTAAGAATTCAAAAATCTTTGTTTGGTGAAGAACATCCTGATATTCCCAACAATTTAAACAATCTAGCATTAATATACTTATTCCTTGGGCGTTATCAAGAAGCTGAACAGAAGTATCTAGAAGCTTTATCTATAAGAAGACATTTATTAGGGGATGAACATCCTGATACTGCTCGTAGTTTAAATAATCTGGCAACTGTATTAGCTGCTATGGAACGCCCTGCTGATGCTTTGTCATATCGCATCCAAGCAAGCTGTATCAATGATAAAATGATTAATAGTATATTTGCCTTCAGTTCCGAAAGCGATCGCCTTGCTTTTATTGAAAAACTTAGGTGGAATTTCGATTTATTTCTCTCCTTAGTCTACAAGCATCTTTCTCACTCAGAAAGTGCTGTGCAAGCGGCGTTAGATTTTATCCTCAAACGCAAAGCCCTCACATCTGCATCACTAGCCGCACAAAATGAAGCCCTTTATAGTGGACGTTATCCCCATCTCCAACAAAAGTTTCGTCAACTTAGTGACTTAAACTCGCAGTTAATCAACCTGACGTTTTCTCATCCTCAAAATAGCGATTTCACTACCTACAAGCAACAACTAACGCAACTTCAGGCAGAACATAATCACCTACAAAAAGAACTGGCATCTCAAGTACCAGAAATTCAATTATTTGAGCAACCTTCTAACCGTCATGCTGTGGCATCAGCCTTACCAACAGATTCAATTTTAGTCGAATTTGTCCGCTTCGATGTATTTGATTTTCGGGCAATTCAAGCCAATGGAAATACACAATGGTATCCAGCTCGTTATCTGGCATTTATCCTACCTGCAGGGCAGCCAGATGCAGTGCAAATGATAGATTTAGGAGAAGCTCAAGCCATTGATGAACTAATTGGGAAATTTCGCTTACAAGCATCCGACTATACCAAGCAAACCCTAGCATGGAAAACATCTGCTCACTTACCAAAGCTGCCAAATAAACCATACAACCCCGCCGCAGCTATTCAACTCAGTCAGGTGCTTGTTAAGCCGATTTATCATCAAATAAAAGGCTGCAAACATCTCATATTCGCACCAGATGGCAACTTGAACTTAGTGCCATTTCAAACAATACCTTGTGATAATATAGATACGCGCCTACTAATAGATGAATTTACCATCAGTTATCTGGGTGTCGGGAGAGACATTCTACGTTCCCAGATGCCAAATCAGCGCCCAGCTTCTGCACCTCTAGTAATCGCTGATCCTGATTTTGATTTAGCTGGTGAACAAACCGGAATCACCAAACAGCAACCCGCAAATCCAGAATTTATCAATACTCTTGACGGTGAAGTTTTGTCCCGCACAATTGGTACAAGGTTTCTTGGTGAAAGTGTCGCCAAAAAGCTACCAGATGCACGATTATACCTGGGAGCAGAAGCACTGGCAACTCACTTAACCACCAGTGAGTGTCCCAAAATTATGCTGATAGCCACTCACGGTTTATTTTTACCCGACTCACCACAAGCACCACCGACTTTAGAGCGTTTTGCTACGTCAAAAGTAGAAAACCCCATGATGCGTTCTGGCCTCGCTTTAGCAGGCGCTAATACTTGGCTCTCTGGAGGTATTTTACCACCTGAAGCGGGTAAAGGTTTTATTTTCGCCCAGGATATTGCATCAAAAGATCTGTGGGCGAATGAACTAACTGTATTATCTGCCTGCGATACCGCCAGAGGAGATATAAAAATTGGCGAAGGTGTATTTGGATTGCGGCGTGCTTTTGCTGTTGCGGGAACAAAAACACTGGTGATGAGCCTGTGGAAAGTGCCTGATAAAGCTACTGCTCTGCTGATGGAGCGTTTTTTTGACAACTTACATCTTGACATAGGGCCTGCAGAAGCATTACAAGAAGCTCAAAATTATGTACGTAAAATTACGGTAAAACAAATGCGGCAATCAGCCTTGGGTATGGAAGTCCTGAAAGAACTTTTAAAGGTAAATAATTTATCGCCAAATGCCAAAATTGATTGTCAAGAGGAAGACACACCACTTGAGCATCCATTCTATTGGGGAGCATGGATATGTCAGGGAAGATCTTGAGCCGCATTGTTTTCAAATCACTTCCCCAAAGACACGAGTAAGGATATTATTATCGTCAAACGCTTATATAGTATCCTATGGATTGGCTACCCTCAATTGATTTATCTCACCTGTGGGATTTGGTTATTGCCCAAACTCCTACACCCACACCTTCACCAGTATTAACCCCTGCAAAAAACCTCAATGATATTGAATTACTCAAAAGCCAGTTAGAATTTCTCAAAGCTACAAATGGCCAACTAGGTGAAAGCTTTAACAGATTTGTTGCAGCAATGCAATTTACTTTAGGGGTATTTGCATTTTTGGGTGTATTTTTGTCTTTTGTTGTAGGTAAAAATTTAGATGATGCGAAAAAAGTAGCTAGTCAATTAATTAACCGAGAAGTAGAGAATAAAATTGCAGATTTAGTTCAGTATGAAGTTGAAAATGTCAAGCGTTCTTTACAGCGCGAAAGGGTAATCGGTTCAACAGTTGTTGATTATTATTTACCTAGTGATGATAACGAACCTCATGATTATAAATTGCTGCAACAAAGGGGATTTAAAGATGTGAGATTTTATAATCGTCAAAAAATACCTAAACAGCCAATTGGTGATGTTTTTGTTCTTGATTTGATAAATTTGAATCTATTTTCAGGTCAAGAATTTGCTAGATTATCAAAAGAAGATGCTGAAAATAAACGGGAAGAAAAGGTAAAAATACAAATTGATTCCATATTACCTTGGATGAAAAGAACAACTGTCCTGGTGATTTATGTGAAAGGAAGGTTTAGAGAAATTGATAATTTAGCAACGCGGGTTGATTATTATTATGTTGCAGTTAATGCTCCTATCAGTTTGATGGGAATTGTGGCAGATTCTGCTTATGTTGCTTATGGGGAAAAGCAATAGACTAATCTTATTTAGATGGTTTTTTAGGATAGCGTTCCCACGGTTTTGGAGGTTCTACAGGTTTTAAGGCTTGTGTTTGAGGATTTTTTAGCGGCTTGGGAGAATCTGATATTTTAGGACTTTCTAAAGTTTTTGAATCTTCTGGTTTCTTCGGTTCTATCAATTTGGGAGGTACAGGTTTAGAAGGCTTTGATAATTGAGGAGGTTCTAATGTTTTTACGTCTTCTGTTTTTAGAGGTTTTGTCTGCTTGGGAGTCTCTGCTACTTTAGGAGTTTTTCTCGGTACTGATTCTGTTGGTATAATTGGTGAAATATCAGGCTCATCATTATAATCTACTGTTTTATAATAACGCATTAAACGTTGCGACCAGCCTAATATTTGGATAATTACTAAAGGCTTTTTATCATAAACTCTGAGATGTTGATTACATATTTTACTAATACTTTCGTAGTAACTAGTAGTTTTGTTGCTATGCCCGATTATGTTGCCATTTTCAGCTAACTGTTCAATATATGTAAAAAATCGTGATGGTTTTCTTTCCTTTTTATCAACATTTATATTTTGTTTTATTTTCGAGTCAAGATAAGTAATTAATTTACTTAACTCAGTGCTAATACCTTCTTTACCTGGTTCAATACGCTTTTGTTCTTTGTCTAAAAACTTAGCAATTTTATGAGCTATTTCCAGATGTTCATCAGTTATGTAATAGATAGTATTACTGTTCATCTTTTTTAATTAATAACTCTCGTGAGGTATACGATTAGTAGAAGGACTGAGAATTTCTGATAGTTTTTTTAATTGAGTTTTTTCAATTAATGATTCATGCGCTTGTTGAATTTTATTTTGTATGAAAGCTTGGAGAGATTCATGGGTTAAAACTTGATTAGATGGTAGAGTCAAAGACCTATAGCGATTATGTAAATCAGCTTTATTTTGAACGATTTCAGCTTCAGTGATGTTTACACTCATGCTTCCCATCCCAACTGGTTTACCTGCACCAACTTTTAATACTAGGGGATAGTTTTTATCTTGTCCTAAAGCAATCAGTAAAGCTCCTAATTCATCTGGTTTGAGATTTTTAAAATTTAATTGAGTACTAAATTCGTCATTCCTAAATGCTACTTGGACAGGAATACCATTATCTAAACCTTTGTCGATGGAATTTTTCATATTGTAATAAAACTTCCACCCTACGGTTTTATTATCATCATAATATGCCTGATTTTCATCCGGTCTAGGTCGCCAAAGATTAGGCATAAAACCAACTTCAAAATCTGTCATTTCACAATGAGCATCCTGAATTGTTATCAGCCCTTGCCATCCCCATTTTTCCCCAGAAGCACCAAAAACTATACTAGCAGGACAAAGTTGGTTTTTATCGGTGGCTGGTAGACGTTCTTTTGGGTATTCATTAGGTTGTTTGGGCTTGACTCCTACACGACTATTAGTAATTGCCTCATAAACTGATCGGATACAACCTTTTAAAGAACTACCTTGAATTAATAGTTCATTGTCATTCCCTTGAACCATTGTTTTTATTAAAGGAATATCTTCTCGATTAATATCGCTTCCCATCAGCACTACACCAGTTGAGATATGCAGCGTTGTCTGAACTTTTAGGGTAATAAATAAAGTGCCATGTAAATGGTCAGGTAAATATTTATCGTGTCCGGGAGGACTGTTTGAAGTTGGTGGTTTGTCAAGAAAATAAACAAAGTCGTATGGTCTGGGGCCGCGTTCTTGATTTGAACCACCAAAATTTTGAGAACGAGAGGAATTGTTAACCATGATAATTTTTAATCGTTAGGGCAACAAAATGTACAGTGGCAGTATTCTGATCGCGAAAATATCTTTGAGCAATATTTTTTATATCTTCAGAATTTAAACTTTTAGGAAAGCGGGTTTCTTTGGGTGAATGCAATAATGCATTCTGCTCTAAAATTTCCCAATTACCCTTAACGGCACGAAAATTATCTTGCTCATCATCTTGAGAACTCAGAAGTAATACCTCATATTTTCCTTGCTTTTGCTGCCAACGTACTTCCAATATTGAATTAAATAGCTGTCCTTGTGGACTGGGGAAAGTTTCGGTGGGGGTGGAACTATTGACAGAATTGGGTTGCAGGTTGGTGGGATTTTGTTGTAGGCGATCGCGTATATCAGCTTCCAAGCTAGAATATTCAGAATCTTCCGAACCTAGTAGCCAAAATCCTCCCACTCGATGCGCCCAGCGTAAAAAGTAATAACTGGGTGGAGTCGAGAGTTTTTCAAGTAGTTTAATTAATTCTTCTGCAGATAGCGGTTGCTGATTTACCCCTACGAAGCACATACCGCACCTCCTGTTTGCAGCAACTTACTCCAAGCAGCAACAGCTTTGGTAAATAAATCTGGGATACCATTTTTACCATCGCCTTCCCAACGCAGTTGTACGCCAAAGTTAAAATCCATTGCTGTTAACAAAATATCTTTTACTTCTTGTTTTTCTTGGTCGTTAGTTGGGAAATTATAGGGATTGGCGTTATCACCTCGTAAAAATTCCCCAGCCCCTAAAAGATAAATCTTATCCCACGGCGTTGAACTGCCAAATGAGTAAATTTGCCCCTTGTCGTCCAATATGCAACCTGGGTACTGTACAACAGCGCTGTTGTACTCTAAGTGAACTATGCCTAAGCCCCGCGATTTAGCAAACCCAATGCCAAACCAACCTGCATCTAAATCACGCAGTACTAGTGCAATTAACCCTAACTGTGCCAGCGAAAAGTTTTTTAGGTGAATTTTGGTCTTAAACGCGCCACTGGTGCAAACTTGATAGTCAAAAGGCCCGTGTGCTACCGAACCAAAAACCCTATCAATGGCGACACCGTTACGTTCTTCAATTTTGACTGGTACTGAAGTATCAGGATAAGCATCTTCAATACGGAGACGACTGGCGATCGCAATATTGCCAAATATCTGGTCAGTAAATGATGATTCTTTATATATAGCTGGTGCTGGTAGTTTCTTTTTGGAATCGTCTGGGTCGTTTAAATAGTCATAGTCATTGGTTAACAACGGATTACTAGCCCAGATGCGGTTTGGATCTTCGGGCTTGTAATCGTCGCCAACAGTACGCACAATGCGTTCAGCATGGGCGCGGATAGCACCTTTGAGGGAACTGCCAGGAAGATAAATTGTGCGTCCACCAGCATGGTAAGTTTCGACAAATTCCATCTGGGGTTTAGTGGGATCTGCACCTTCCCGACCAGATTTAATCAAAATAGGGCCATCTGGAACAATTGTCAGATCAAGTGTGCAGTGGTTAACAAATCGCTTATGCATGATTTTGATGGGAAGAAGTTGCTGTAGTGTTGGTGCGTTTATGAAGTTCGCTAGAAAGGTGATTAATAAAAGTGTCCACCCAAGCTTTTTTTAAAGGTTGGGCATCAATATAGGGAGAAGTTGTATTGGAGTTACTATCTATCAAAGCTTTGAGATAATTTTTTACCTTGTCTGGGTCTGTTTGCGGTTTGTAATTTTTATCTTGTTTGTAATTTTCATCTCGGACATCGACCCAATTCATATCATTAATTGTCAGTTTGACAACTCCCAATCCACGAGAACGTCCGCCACCCAGAGGAATTTGTTCAGTTTGAAACTGGTGCAAGCCAATCATCAACATACCTAATTCCCATTCTTCAGCATTTTCAATCACTGCATGAAATATAAATGGAGTCCCAGCTGGTACAACTTGAAAATCATAAAGTTTGCCATCACCAGCAGTTTCAGTATCTCTATTTATAGCAACGCCATCACGTTCTTGATACTGCCCAAACCAGTTTTCTTCTGGTTCACTGACTGTTAAATCACGAATTTGGAATTTGCTTGCTAACCAGGGTGAACCAAATAGCGAAGAAACTAAATCAGTTTTGTTGATAATAAATTCGTGTAACTTCTCTTCTTTTTCTTGTGGGTTTAGATTTTTATTCTCCTCTTTAAATTTAGACATACTATCTGGAGGAATTGACCATTCCAATTCTTGGGCTGGGTTAGCAGCAAAATCAAGATGGATTCCGCGCAGAAAACTTTCAATACGTGAACGTAACGCACCTTTTAAACTCGAACCTGGTATTAGAGGTCTACCTAAAGCATCTTTGATAACTGGTAAATCTGAGCCAATTGGTTCAGATGAACGTCCAGCACTGATTCTTAAGGCTGTAACAGTTTCGAGAATACCAATAATTTCTAGGCGATTTTTAAAGATTTCAAACATAGTTCGGAATATTTGTGTTTTAGGGAATGTCTACACTATTTTTAGGTTTCACTTTTTCTAGAGTTATTATTTTCATTCTTAAGATATTTAAGACGACGTGAGCCATAACCGAGATAACGCCGAGTTAATTCCAACTTTACATATTTTAATTTTTCGGTATACTCTACTTTATTAACTATTTCCTCAGCTTTTTGTGGGAGAAACTTATCAATATCATTAATGATTTTTTGAGCAAGTGAGTTTTCTCCTTGTCCCCATTTTTTATCTCGCCCTAATTGATAGCGTAAAAAATTCTTAATAACTTCTGTGCTATCAGTTGTATCAGCAACGTGCATTAAATTTCGATATTGTGATTCTTCTAAGTTCTTACATGACTCTTCATTTTTTAAAATTTTCTCGATGGCTATGACTAGATCATCTTCAATTTGACGAATTTCTTTTTGAATTTTGAGTTCTTTTTGTTGTATTTCTCTTTGCTTTGCAAGTTTTTGTTGCTCTTCAGTCAAATTTGTCATACTGCATTCTCCCGAAATATTTGATGAAACTCGTTGCAAATTTCCACTTGTCCAAACCCTTCACTCGTGCGATCGCCTAAACCTCGCCACTCTAATTTAGAGAGTGCATTCTTCCACGGTTGTGGGTTTTGAGTGCTAAATAAATAAACTGACCCTTTATTAGTTACAAGTTCCACATCTTTCATCAAACCCCAAGCGCTATTCCAACCCGAACTGTAACTGTAACTACTGTAAGCAGTGTGGAGTTTTAAGCTAGGGTCTTCCACAACCGCAAATTCTTTGAGCATTTCTAGTGAAATTACTGTGGTACGCTGCCAATTATCAGTCAAAATTGTATCTGAGTGCAAGTTGAGTGTAAAGAAAGTGCGTTCAGGAAGTGATTCTGCAAGAGTATCGCTAATTGGGTTGGATGTGCGATCGCTTCCAGCGGGGCGTAGCCCATCGCCAAATGCATCAGACCAATCTTGCCAGCGTTTGTGCAATGCTTGATTAAATACATCAATGCGATTAGAAATCCCACCAGCAAGTGGAATTTCTTTAGCAGTAATCGTGACTTTACCTAACCCCCGCGATACTGAACCACCTAGCCGAAAAACTTTGGAATTATTGTTGATAAAATCAGTGAGTTTTTTGGCTAACGAGTTATTAGGAACGTTAACATAGCCGCGATAGACGTAGTTATTCCATTCCAGATTTTTCTCCTCATTTTTATGGGAAAACGCTTCGTTGAGAACTTCAATGCTGTATAAAATATCATCACTAGATGTAGCGCGATAGCGGTTAATACCCACCCGCGTTAACAGACGACTTGTAGCCGCATGGGTGCAGTACTGCTCGTCATGTATGCTATACAAGGAATTGTAGGCTTCAACTCGCGGGTCTACCCCGTCTTTTAATGCTTTCAAGCTGCTGGGGTCGTATGGATGGTTAAATTGTTCGGCGCAAAACGAGTCAATTAATGTATCGAATACTCCATGTCCTCCAGATAAAAACCCCGGATTGGCCTTGGAACTAACAGCAGTTGCAGGTAAAACTTTGATAGTATTATTTACTATTTGATACTTGCTGTCCACTTTACCCACTGCGGGGTAGGCATTTTGAAAGATGGCTGGATCATCTTCTAAAAACAGGAGTGCAAAGTCACCGCCATTAGCTGCAAGATTTTCGAGTTCCATGTCAGCACGGTGTAGGATATGTTTAGCGATCGCACCACGCAGCACCGAACCTGGAATGTATTTTTCCACCTCGTTGATAGAACCGCCCGGTTTTTGTTTACCAATTGCCAAGGGTGATAATGCTGTGATGGTCAGTTCAATTCTCTTCATGCTGCACCACCAACTGAAACTTGATGATTTGCTAGATACTGCTGGGCATCCAAGCTCGACCATATTGTGTCATCAGAGGATAATGTCGGTAAATTCTCCCAATGAAACCATCCCAAACCTGTTGATTTACTTCCTCCTAAAGCATTGATGTGGCGTAAGGCAGCAAAAATTAAGGGTTTGGCTAAGTCAGGACTGCCAGACTGAAAGCGAGGCTGTAGGTAAATCTTACCCTTAAACTCTAACTGGGCATTTGCAGGCGATGTTTCTAATAAATAAAGTTTGTTTTCTTCCGCAGTGCGACGACGGCGGTTAATGGTAACACCAGGACGAAAAACTTCTGATAGTTCGTCTTTTGGTGTTGTACAGATAAAATCATCTACAATAATGCGGGATGGTAAGATTGGGTCGCCAAAGATTTGCGAGACAACACAGTGGTAGCCTTTATAGCCATTAACTTGATATATTTCCCGAAATTGACTCCACACTTGACCTTGATTTGGGCAAAGTTCTGTTGCTATTGGTGCATAAAAAACTTGCCAGCCTAACGCCCGTGCAAGTTTTTCGCATTCGTGGCGTAGCCTACCTTTAATTTGAGAACCAGGAATCAGCAGTTGTCCTTTGGCATTACGGACAATGGGTTTATCTGCAAGCGAACCGGATGAGCCACCAGCACCAATGCACAAGGCAGTATCAATAATTGCATTTATTTTCCAGTGTTCAGATACTCTTTGGGGAAGTGTATTCAGGTCAATCATTGGTTTACTCCTTGTCGTTGCTGTTCTCCTTGGTAAGCTGGTGTTTGGTCATCTTCCACTAGAAATGGGTATAAATCTACCAAGTCGCGCCAAATAGTTTCATAGATAGTTTTGTCTGCTTCTGCATCAGATTCTTTTGGCTTTATAGACATCCACGGGGCAAGATTACCGTGATTATTTTCATCTTTCGGCTCACACCAAGCCTCCTCAAACACCGCCTTGAGTTCGAGTTGTCCTTGTTGTAAGCGTACTCTGAAGTAGCGATAATTGAGTATGGCGGTATGTTTGCCTCGCTCTAACAAACTGCGAATTTGATATAGTTGCGATTTGGGAAATTTAGCTTTTTTGAGGACTTCCACAGTCTGCAACAACCCGCCTAGTTCATGAAGAGTGTAAGGTGAAGCATAGAATTTGAGATTACCTTTTGTTAATCCTTGTTCGCGGAACTCTTTGATATTCGACGCAATCATGGTTACGGCTTTTAATACTAAAAAGTCAACAGTTCCACCGTAGTATTTGTAGTCACGTTTGAGTTCCTTAGCGAGTTTTTTTGATGATTTAAGCAGTTGCTCTGTGAGTTCTTGTGCGTAATAAATGGGTGTATTTTCAGCGGTGATCAGAACACCTGCGGACATACTTAATTCACACTGGGATTTATACTCAGATGGTTTTTCCCCTTGGTAGCGGTGGACTTTTTCAGGGTCGTAGGGTGTATTAAGTCTAAAATTTGATAATCTTAGCAGGGAGTATCCCTCTTGGAAAAAGAAATACCTTATTAAGCTGTGTAACCCTGAATCTAACAACCACTTTAAAAAATATATTTGCCAAAATTGAATACTGCCTTTTAGTATTTCTCGTTCAAATTCTTCACCAATGGTTTTGGCAATATCTAAGGCTTTATCCGCAGGTACAATTAACAATACGTCATCGCCACCAATAGTAATAATTTCAAAGGGATAAATCCACTGACCATTACGGTAAGCGTTATCTGGGTCGTTGAGATGATTGAGTTGACGAGGTTGAAGATGCTTTTTCAGGGCAATATAAACAGAATTCTGTGTTGCATCTAAAACTTGTTTGCTAAACTCACGGTATTTTTCTGGTGTGCGGATGTGCTGGCGAAGATAGCCACCCATATTGTTACCATCGGCATAAATATAACCGACAAAGCCACGAGGCGTGCTAACGTTACCTATTTCTCGTAATGATAGGGCTTCTGTAACTTTATAAGGTTTTAGTGTTTGATTTAATGCTTGATAATATTCTTTTTTGCTATCTGACTTTTTCAGAAATAACTTAAACTTACTTACCCAACTACGGACATTATCAGGTTTCCATAGTTCATAGTCTTGCGACAGTCGGCGAAATCCAAAGTTTTCGTTATACCATCCTTGTCGCAGTTTATCGCGTTTGCTGCGTTGCCCGACGATGACTTTTCGTGCTAAGGCATCGGAAAAACTAGGCGTTCCTGGTAAATTCGTTTCTGCCACAGCGGCTCGATTGTCAGTTTCATCCCGTTGCAAGTAGGGATGAGTTTCAAACATCGGCGGGTATGAACGACTGGGACGTTCTGGTTTTTCAGGCTTTTCTGGTTTTTCGGATTTTTCTGCGTTTGGTGATGCGTTCCCGTTACGGCGGTGGGTAAATTGGTTGGCAAGTTTTCCCACAAGTTCGTTAAAATTCTTGCGTTGCCAAAATTTCTTTTCTAGGTCAGATTCACTTGATTGGTCAAAATAAGCTGTAATGATGGGATTGCTTTGTTTTTGCTTGTAATCCTCCAGCCACAGCGTATTTTCAATTGGACTTTGCAGTAACCCAAAACGGAATTCTAAAAGGCGGAAAGTGTCACCAACAGCACAGGAGTTGGCAGTAAGAGTTTCATGAGTGTAGCGTTTTTCAATTGCATTGGCGAGTTTGTCAGTAAATGCAGCAGGGCAGAAAGCCAGAATGCTGCCACCTGTGGAGTAGATAATTAGTTCTGGAATTAAGGCTTGTCTTAATTCGGAAAATCCATTCTCATCCAGCCAGTCTCTCATTTGCTGCGATCGCCTGCCTTCCCCAAAAAAGCCGGGAATATCATCAAGGTTAATGCGATCGAGTAGCGCCGATGCACCACGAATATCGTTGAGTTTAGCAGCTTCAAATACGTATTGTTTGATTTTGGTAGCTCCGCCGTATACCAAGCCAATGTGCGTATCTTCCTTCCAAAGATCTTGATAATCTTTCTCTAAATCTTTGAGTTTATTGGGAGTGTAGTTTTTAGGAATATCGTAGAGTCGCTGTGCCTGCTGAACAACAGATTCCGTACTTTTTGGTACAACCTGCTCTTTTTGCAATGCTTGTCGCATTTGATGCAATGCACTGAGTTCATCCTGATTGAGATTGTGCTTTTCGCCCCAAGCAAGACACCAGGCTAGTGCAGTAATTGTACGCATGTGAGAATCGTTTGTCATCAGCTTAAATCAAAGCAATGAGTGATTAGCCTTAACCTCCCAGTAGTCTAAATTTTCTCCTGAAAGGGTTGGGTAAACGTAACTTTTTTATCTTTTAGTTGTCTATATTATTTTATACTCACTTTTGAATAAAAAGGAAAAAATTTCGGTTTTTCCCCTGGGGGTAATGGGGGTAAGGAATACTTCCCAATCCATAAGTTTAGTATAAGATTAATTTTATACTTTTATAATTTTAGATTTTCAGTACAATTTCTAATTGACAAAAGCAAAAAAACTTCAAAATCTCACCAAGAGAGCCTGACCAAACAAGGCAAAAATAAAAAGTTAAAAATTCAGTTCACCTGTTGTGGGATCTTGGAGTAACTGTTGGCCTGACCAAACAAGGCAAAAATAAAAAGTTAAAAGGCAAAAGAAAGAGAAAGAAAAATGGTCACACTTCGACCGTTTGTGAGAAATCTGAGTAACGTGGTTCATTCCTTTACCCAGCAAGCAAAGTTTGTGTGGTGGACTACTAGCCAACTGGACAACTTATAAATCGCCATTTGGTCTAGCTGTTTCCAGATAAAGTCTTGTTAGGTTAACTCTTAAGGCAATCAGCTTTGAGTACCTATGGCTACCAAAACACTGACCAAACCTAAGCAAAGACAAAATTCTCAAAATCGTTCATGGGAAAACCTGACAGATCGCCGCAAACTCCGCCATATTGAAAACACATTGGATAAAGCGATCGCATCCTCAATTCAAGATGATTCTATCCAGTCCCACGAAGACTTTAAAGCCTATGTAGAAAATTACAGCCAGGAATCGGGTAAAGCCCCCATCACAGTAGAACTATGTGTAGGAGGTGGGGATGATGACGAGATTAGAGGCTATCGCTTCTACCTCACCAGCGATCCCAACCACAGAACCAGTGGCAAGTACCTGATTAAAAACCTCGAAGGAATTACCAGCAAAGATGAAAACTACTTCACCCCTTCTAACATTGCTGAAATTTGCGGTTTTGCTGAAACAGAACTAGACGATCTCGATGATGAATTAGAAGATGACCTGCTCGATTTAGATGAAGAAAATGAAGAAATAGATGATACAAACGACGAACTAGACGACCTATTAAATGATGATTTCAACACTAAACTTGACGACCTAGACGACTTAAGTGAAGAAGACGAGCCATCTGTTAGTCGTGTTAGCGCAGCCCAAACTAAAACTCAAGCCAAAACTTCAACTAAAACCCAAAGTAAGTCTCAGCCTAAAACACAACCTAAAACTCAGGACAGAGCTAATACCAATAAAACTGCTGCCAAAAACTCCAAATCCAGAGAACCTCTAGACGAAGCTTCGCGTTTAAGTGCCACAGCTGCTACCAATGGACGAGAAGTAAATGGGGTGAATTTAGCAGGATTAACAGGACAACTGGCATCTCTGGGAATTGCGGTAGGACAAGGTGTTTTGGAACAGCTAGCAGCGGAAGCTGATGAAAAGCGGCTTGAACGAATTCTTAAAGAACTGCAACAGCAGAATGACCGCGTAGATAACATAGCCAGTCGCTTGCAAGAAGCAAAGCCGGACTCACCAGAGTCTCAAAAGTCTCAAGATTTTCAAACTGTATCTGAAGAATCACCCGCAGAAAATCCACTGGCTGTAGCTGCTACCAAAATCGGCTCGAAAGTAGATAATCTTGGTTCCCAACTAGACCCCAAATACCAATCTCAACCATTTGAATTAAATAAGGATGCTAGCGTCAGCGAACAGCTTGACCAAATTGAAGCCTACCTGAAAATTCTTTCCAAGCGACTTGACCGTTTAGAAATGGTAATTAGCCGATTGGAAAAACAGATGGCAGCACCACAGAATAATTCTACTGTTGTCGAGTCAGAAACTGATGCAGATATTGTCCAACCTAACTCTGCTAACCAGCCACCAGCAGACGTTGACATTTTAGAACATCTGACGAAACGCCAAGCACAGCAACAACAATCTGCCTGTGCTGATGCTTTAGTGGGGTTTGCCAAAGTTGCTGGTGAGTTATTTGACCAATCTCCCCAAGCAGGTATCGCCATTTCCAGTAACAAAACTTTATGGGTAGAAGCACAGGACAAGCAGGTAGCGATGCCTGCGGCGGGCGTAGCCATCGCCTTAGAAAATGCCCAAGGTGAAACACTCTTTGCTGGTACTCGCACTCAGGGACAGTGGGCGATCGCACAAGATAATCTCAGCCCTGATGAAAAGGCTGGCATTTGCAAACTACCACAGTCAAAAGAAGAATACGCTCTCAAAGCCAGTACCCAAGCATTAATTCAAAAATTTCAAGAACAACTACCTAACCGATTTAACAGCAACGATGAACCGACATTCACCTGGACTGAAAAGGGCAAAGTCAAGTACGAGTTTGAAGTAGTAAAACTGCCCAACGGTACACGCCTACTTCAAGGATTTAACCCTAATCGTAATGATGAACAAGTGCTTGATGCCGTTTTAGTACCAGGGCAGCCTCCGGAGATTTTGCAGTGCAGTATCCCTCTGCGTGAGATAGAAGCGTTACTGGACAATCAGCAATCAACTCGCTCTACCCAAGCCCAGACTGATAAAGATACTGCAAGGCAACACCAGAAACAAACTCAAAGAAAAGCCAGCAAACCAGAAATGCAAGTTTAATTCTACCGAGAAGAGAAAAATGAACAACACAAAATCTCACATTTCT
>CAVYXS010000137.1:0-8007 GCA_963772205.1 uncultured cyanobacterium | reverse complement strand
AGTTGGCTCCGGTGTGGATGTGGGTGTGGGTGTGAGAGTTGGCGCGGGTGTGGATGTGGGTGTGGGAGATATATTGTTAATAGGTAATTTTAAAATATTTGTGAGAATTCTTTCTGATGGCTTAACGGAGTTTATTAAATAATCTTCGTTGATATTTTCTGAAGTTGAATTGTGTTGATTAATGTCGTTGCTAGGTGATGTTGAGGAACTAGCTGTTAGCTGTAAAAAAGATGGGTTATCTATGACTCCTGCACCATAAATTGGCTTCTGTGCAGCTACAGCGGCGGCAGTTTCTGCTTGAACGCTAGCGATCGCAGGATCTGGCATAGGTGTAATATTTTGCCTAGTCAAATCAAGTCCCCGAACTAAATCGCTCGTTTCATAAAAAGTTCTCAGATCAAAATCATAAAAACCCTGAAATTCACCTTTAACAATCACCATCAGTTGTCCTGCTGCCAACACCTGATTTTGAGAAGCTTCTTTGTTAGAAACTTTAATAGAACTATCTGTCAGCGCACCTACAATTGTGGTTTCTGTATTTTCGTCGTAGCGCACAAACAATGCTGAACCACGAATTGCTGCTGCAGCGTTGGGTGTTTGTATGCGTGTTTGCCCTCTGCCTGGCGGAATCAGCAGCAGTACAGTCCCATTTGATAATTTAAAGTCCCGAGTTTCTGGCAAAAATTGAAATATTGCCTGTTCCCCAACCCGTGCTAAAGAGCCATCATTGAATTTTAAATCTGCGAGGGAAGCGCGACCAGTGTTTAAACCATCTCCAGGAATTATTACATCTGATTTCTGTGCCGGACGCTTATGCTGATGCTTGAGAATCAGTTGTACTGAGTTACGGAAGTCTTGAATTACAGCTCGCGTCAGAGGAGTGTTTGCACTTACCAGATTTGGCAAAGGTAACACTATAATTCCCCATGAACCAATCACTAAAAGTGGGAATAATTTATTAAACATAGTTTGGAAACTCGCCAAATTTAAAAAAATTTAATTGATGCCAAACCAGTTGAAAATAGACCCTGATGTTAAACCAATTGGCAATTCACAATTCACAGCTTTTCGCAATGAAGCTTCCGAGCGAATGCTTGTCACAGACAAGACTCGCGCAAGTCCGCGAATTTGCAGTTACGTTTTGTGATTCCGTACGTTCCTGTTGCCTGCAACCCAAAGCAACTGCTAAACTCTCTGCGTTTGGGTATTTAAGTCCCTAAACAAAATAAGCTGCTAAAAGAAGCAGGGGAATTAAACTCCAAAAATCTGTTAAAAGTTTAAGCTTGTCAATTTTATCACAAAAATTAAAATTTTAAGTATTTCTGCTTATGATTTTCATTAAAATATTTAATACAACAGCATACTTACTTAAATTCAGTTATTTAAATTTATCTATATAGAGTGTATATGATAATTTATCACTTTGAATCTTATATATAAGAAATAATAATGAGTATATTTTTTTGTATAAAAACAAAATATACATACTATTATATATAACAGTCTACAACTCCTGCTCTCGAAATGAGTAGAATAACTCAGGGATAAGTTGAGCGGAAATTTGGCCTTACTAAACCTCGTCCATTTTGAAACCCGGAGTAGTGCGGGCTGAAAAGCCCGCTACTACCCCCAGGGAGCAAGATGCTCCCACTACTTTTAAAACTATGGTTTTCAACCTAGACGGGGTTTAGTTTAAATTTCTGAAACAACTTCTGTATCTACATTTGGCAAAAGCTAACAACCCCATCTTAAAAGATGCAACCCCAGGGCTGGAAAAATTTTTTGTTTGCAGTTTTATTAGTTCCTAATGGTGCAAACTTGTTTTGCATCAAAGTAAATGGCGAATGGGCTGCAAATTTACAAGCATCTCATATTCAAAATAATTCAGATGTAACAATCAAAGATTTGGCAAAAACAGAGGTACGTCATCAGCCATACCATCCGTCTCAGCCACAAATCAGTGCTATTGGTACAGGCTGTGAATTAGAAAATTGTTTTAACAGATTCCCAAGTTTAAATTACCAGTCGGATTCGTCGTTTTCTCCCCTTACCTTGGTAGCTGCCAAAGTCGATATAGAGGGCGAACATGATTTATGCAAGCACGTCAGTGATTTGCATTCTTTATACTTAGATAATCTGCCAAATTGCGAACCTCATAAATCACTATTAACAGCACAAAATGGCATCAAAATTCCCCTGATCAGCGAAAATACTAACAAAAACCAGCCGGATAATTCATCGCCACCGCTAGAAACAGTACCCAATAATTTTCCTATACCTTCTCAGACTCAAATCGATAAACTATTACCTAGTCCTGAGCCAAATTACGCACAAAGATTAGAGAGGCTGAGGCGGCGATTACAAGAAGCAAAACAACCATTACCTGAATCTAATACAAGTCTGGAACTTGGGTTACGGGTGCGAGAAAAACCATTGTCACAAAAGCCACTAGAACAACAGCCACCACCAATAAAAAAGTCTGTACCTGAGTTTAAAACTCTAGGGGAGTTACAGGCTCATGTGGGCTACTTTGATACAAGTAATATTTTTTCCTCAAAAATTGATCCAAAAGTGGGTGGTGTAATTTTTTCTGGATTAACGATAGCCTCTGCATATTTCCCTTTGGGAGCGAAAACTTTTTTAAATGGATCAATTGATGGCAGCGTGATTCATTACACAAATCAATCGCAATATGATTACAATCAGATAAGATTTAATCTTGGTCTTCATCGCCAGTTATCGTCTCGAATGTATGGAGAAATTGGTTGGAGCAATCAACAATTATTTTACACTAAAAATGGTGATAGCCCTAATGTTTTTAAAGCCGGTGATCGCTTTTTAAATGAAACTTCTCTGCGTTTATCTTTGGGAAGGCGAGACACCCTCAGTTCCAAATTAACCCTAGATAGCTTCTATGAATTTAGTCTGAATATTGCTGATCCGGACAGTCGAAATCGGATAGTTAATTCTCTGTGGGTTTCTTTAAATTACTATTTGCAAAAACCACTCCAGATTGGGTTTAACTACCAATTTAATCTGTCAAACTTTACCGATGTTGAGGAACAATCACGAAGAGACGAATTTCATCGGCTATTTGGGAATTTAACTTACCGAATCTCTGATTCTAGTAATATGAATATCCAAGCTGGCGTTACTTTTGGTGGTTCTACTGATCCCAATATTAATTTCGATGGTTGGTTTTTTAGCGTCAATTACAATTTTGATTTAGGTCGGTTTTGAAATTAGGTAAAAATGGGGGAGTGGGGAGATAAATAACTAATAACTAATAACTAATCCAATCACTCCAGCTACCAGCATAAAGTTTACCTTTGTCAATCCCGGCTATTGCCAAAGAAAGTAAATTCACACAAGCGGTAACACCAGAGCCACAATAAACTAAAATTTCTTCAGATTGGGCGATATTTTCCCAGCGACGGCGTTGTTCAATTTGGGGAAGTAGATAACCCGAAGAGTCTGTAACTTCAAGCCAAGGATAATTAACCGCACCGGGTATATGACCAGCAATTTTATCAATTGGCTCTCGTTCACCTCGATAGCGATCGCTCTCTCTTGAATCTACCAATACCACTGTTGGTAAATTTTTGCGATTTTTGACTGCTATTATGTCTACTACCTGTTCTGGTTTTATCTGGGGGACAAAGGTAGCATTTCGCGGATTAGGTGTAACATCTGTGACAGGATAACCAGCTTTTTGCCATCCTGTAAAGCCTCCATCTAATACCGCTACTTGCTCATGTCCAAGATAGCGCAACAACCACCACAAGCGAGATGCAAAAGCAAAACGGGAATCATCGTAGGCGACAACCAAAGTTCTTGGCGAATTTACGCCAATTTCTGCTAATTTATCAGCTAAATCATCCGTATTTGGTAAAGGATGTCTCCCGCCATGTTCGCCCACAGGACTGGAAAGATCCTGATTTAAATCTAGGTAATACGATCCCTTTATATGACTTGCTTGGTACTGTTGTTGTCCTAATTTTGGATCAGCAAGAGAAAAACGACAATCCACTATCACGACTTGCGGATCTTCAAGATGTTCAAATAACCATTCTGGTGAAACAATAAATTGGGGATTAGTCATTAGTCAAAAAGTCATTAGTTATTTATTAGTTGAAATGTCAGATTTTGAGAAATTTGTACCGCAATCAACAGCAGATGGTTCCTTCACCTTTACTTCTATTGAATTTGGTGAAGCATTTCACAGCCATTATGGAGCAAAGCAGGAGAGTTTTCTCAAGTTTGTGGTTCCGACTCAATTAGCTGTACGTGCCCACAAACCAGTTTTGCGACTGTTGGATATTTGTTATGGTCTAGGATACAACACAGCAGCTGCTTTGCAGACGATTTGGGCTGTGAATCCCAATTGTCATGTTGAAGTCATTGGGTTAGAACTCAATCCATCAGTACCAAAAGCGGCGATCGCTCATCAATTATTCGATAATTGGCAATATGAGTATACGGAAATTTTGACCGAGTTAGCTTTTGAGCATCAAGTCCAAACAGAGCGTCTGAGTGCAAAATTACTCATAGGTGATGCTAGGAAGACTTTAAGCTTAGTACATCAGTCAGATTTCCCCGCTGATGCAATTTTTCTTGACCCATTTTCACCTCCTCAGTGTCCTCACTTATGGACTGTTGAATTTATTAAACAATTATCACTGTGTTTACACGATGATGGTTTACTAGCTACTTATTCCTGCGCGGCTGCTGTACGTACAGCACTTTTGACAGCGGGTTTACAGATAGGTTCTACTCCACCAGTCGGAAGGCGAACCCCTGGAACTGTAGCAGCCCATAGCAGAGGAGGGGGAGATGGATCGTCACAATTTTCCTTCTGCGCTGCTTACCCACTTTCCCAGGAAGAAAAAGAGCATTTGCTAACTCGTGCTGCTATTCCCTATCGCGATCCGCAATTAAACGATGCTCCTGATGTCATCATGACGAGGCGACAACAAGAGCAAAAAGCTTGTGAACTTGAGCCTACCTCCCGTTGGCGAAAACGATGGCTATTGGTAAATACAGGCTCTAATGCTCCAAAAATAAGTGATGAATAATACATGGGTTAGATTCTTTAATTTGGATAAAGTCGAGCTAAACACTTAGATAAAACCTGTAATAAAAACAACATAATATATAAAATTTTCTGTTAAATTTTTGACATCATCAAATGACCATAAATACGTAAATTACTGACTGTTAATTAAAACTTTAAAGTCTAGTTACCCATACTTTGATATAAACATATAAATTTACCCAGGAGATAATTTTCTGGGTGTACTGTGTTAATAAATCTCAGTAATAAACCTGATTTAACATTTGTACTAATTGACCATACTGTAAATAGAGCTAAAAAAACTTGACGGTAATACTCTTTAATATTTTGAGAATAGATTTAAAAAACATGATGGGATGACTCAAAGAATCAGACTGATATAGTATTACTGTTTGATTTGTGAATTTACTAGTTGAGGGAGAGAAGAGGTTAGCCAATAATAGATGCTTGATTAACAAGCATAAAGCTGGCTAAACCGAAGAGCAACCCTGAGCAAGTAATCGCTGATTTAACATCTAATTTAGGATTTTTTTATATTCCTTAAAATTTCATCCAAAGTCAGACTAAAATACAGTCAAATATTAAACTTTTTTTGCCTAACTGATCACTGTGAATTGAAAAAAAAATGAGGTAATTTTGTGATTCAATGGAAATCTAAGGATACAGGCTCTAATCAAATAATTGTTAGTGGGTCTAACCCCTCAAGCAACAAAATGAAGAGTATTGATTCAAATCAAGCCGTAGAATTGCAAAGTGTAGAGGTTTATTCATTAGGTTTATCGAAAGGAGAGTTTATGCTAGAACAGACCCCAGCATTGCCTTCTTGGATGAAATCTCACAATGTCAATTATAATGATGATTCATTGGTCTCTAGAACGCTACAAGCTCAAGGTTCTAAAGTGAATGATACAGATTCAGATCTAGCGAAAGTTTTAGTAGTTGATGATCATGCAGCAAGTCGCATGACAGCTGTTGCCCTCTTGGCAATGGAAGGGTACGAAGTGATTGAGGCTGATAGTGGTTCTATTGCTGTGGAATTAGTGACACACAAACAACCAGATCTAATTTTACTGGATGTAATGATGCCAGGTATGGATGGGTTTGAAGTGTGTCAATTGCTCAAACAAAATGAGCAGACTAGATTAATCCCAGTGATTTTTATTACAGCTTTAAATGATAGGCGATCGCGTATCCGAGGTATTGAAGTTGGGGCGGATGATTTTCTCACCAAACCCTTTGATCGTGTGGAACTAGCGGCGCGTGTGAAATCCTTAGTGCGACAGAAGCGTTTGAACGAAGATTTAGACCATGCAGAACAAGTCCTGTTTTCCGTAGCTAGGGCGATTGAAAGTCGTGATCCCAATACTGGGGACCATTGTGAACGACTGGTAAAACTGGGACAAGCTTTTGGTGAATACTTGAATTTGTCACGCAACCAAATTCGAGATTTGATGTGGGGCGGTTATCTCCACGATATTGGCAAAGTAGGCATTCCTGATGCAGTACCTACTAAAAAAAGGCAAACTCACCCCCGAAGAGTGGGAGATTATGAGACAGCATGTTTCAATTGGGGAAAAAATCTGCCAGCCATTACGTAGTATGCAGGGCGTAATTCCCATTATTCGCCATCATCATGAACGTTGGAATGGATCAGGCTACCCCGATGGACTGAAAGAACACGATATACCCTACCTGTCCCAGGTATTTCAGATCATTGATATTTATGATGCTTTAACCAGCGAACGACCTTACAAAAGGGCTTTTAGCACCGATGAAGCACTCTCAGTCATGCTGGAGGAAACTGATTCGGGTTGGCGTAATCCCAAATTGATGCAGCAATTCGCGGACTTTATTCGCAGTCGCCAAGATTGAAACTTGTAAGCAATTAACATTTCGGTCGGCAATGATTAGCTGGTATCATTTGAGCCTAAATCTCAAAAGACCAAGCGCAACAGCGCAATTCACTCATAGCTAATTATGGTAGTTGTAGCAATTCTAGCGGCGGGACGCGGCACACGCATGAAATCACAGCTACCCAAAGTTTTACATTCTTTGGGTGGGCGATCGCTAGTCGAAAGAGTTATCGACAGTGTAGAACCGCTTTCGCCTTCACGGCGGTTAGTAATTGTTGGGTATCAAGCAGAGTTGGTGAATACAGCCTTACAACCAATCACCAGTTTGGAGTTTGTTGAACAGACTGTACAACTAGGAACAGGCCATGCAATCCAGCAATTACTTCCCCACCTCCAAGGTTACACCGGGGATTTGCTGATATTAAACGGTGATTTACCGTTGATCCGCAGCGAAACTCTTCAGCATCTATTACAAACTCACCACGAAAATCAGAACGCAGCCACAATCTTGACGGCGTATCTGACCGATCCTACCGGTTACGGGCGAGTTTTTTGTAATGATGAAAATGTTGTGCAACAAATTGTTGAACACAAGGATTGTACTACAGCCCAAAGACAAAATACCCGGATTAACGCCGGGGTTTATTGCTTCCGCTGGCAGAATTTAGCAGAATTTTTGCCCCAGCTACAAGCCAATAATGCCCAACAAGAATATTATCTCACCGATGCCGTCACCCAAGTAGGAAAAGTGATGGCAGTGGATGTGCAAGATTACCAAGAAATTCTCGGCATCAACGATCGCCTACAACTGGCAACAGCATATGATATTTTACAACAGCGAATCAAGGAAAAATGGCTGCTAGCTGGTGTCACCCTCATCGACCCTGCCAGTATTACCATTGATGAAACCGTAGAATTACAGCCAGATGTAATTATTGAACCCCAAACCCATCTACGCGGCAAAACCGTAATTCACAGAGGTAGTCGCATTGGTCCTGGCAGTTTAATTGAAAATAGCCAAGTAGGTGAAAATGTCAGTATTCAATATTCGGTAGTGACTGATAGTACAGTCCAAACTGG
>CAVYXS010000136.1:0-29040 GCA_963772205.1 uncultured cyanobacterium | reverse complement strand
ATTTTTCAATTTTTAATTCGGGATTTTTCACGAAATTCGCTCACAAGTTGAACGTTTTGCAGAAAGTCAAGATATAGTTATTAGTCATTAGCTAATCACTATTGATGTTACTAAGTGCTTAGTCCTGACTGCTGAGTCAGAAGTCAAAAAAATACTCAATACTGATGTATTTGGTACATACTCAGCCAGTTGTTGGCGGTCTTTTAACTCACTATTCAGCACTAAGTACTCAGGACTATTGACCTTTGACGTTGGACTCTTGACTATGACTTGGAACAAGTTTTTACAGCCTGATTTGATTTTATCGGGTTCAGTTTTGAATTTAACACCAGATATTATCCAGCAATATCAGACTCAAGGGGCTGGTGTTGGATGTGGATGAAACCTTAGTACCCATCACCACAGGAACAGCTTCCCCAGAACTCCAACAATGGGTAGAGCAAATTCGGACTGTTACCCCACTATGGTTAGTGAGTAATAACCTGAGTGAAGCCCGAATCGGCGGAATTGCCCGTTCTCTTAACTTACCTTATTACCTAGGAGCAGCCAAGCCTTCACGACGCAAAATCAGAGCGCACTCCAGGCGATGAATTTACCAGTCCACCAAGTGGGGATGGTAGGCGATCGCTTGTTTACCGATGTCTTAGCTGGTAATCGCTTAGGAATGTTTACCATTTTGGTTGAACCAATTATCCATCCAGATGCAGCCCTGCGCTCTTATCCCATACGCAATTTTGAAGTTTGGGTATCAGAAATCCTTGGAGCCTCGATTAATCCCAAACAAACCAAGATTCACAAAAATTGACAAATCGTCAGGAAAGTAAATCTAAAGAAATAATTAAGGAATTTAAATTGATGACAAAAATCGGGGATCATAAGTATTAATAAGATGGGGTCAGCCAAAAAAGACCCTAGCGCATACTAAGTAAATATAAAACCGTAAAGCGTCAGCCCTCACATATAGAGGAACTGGCGCTTTACAATTTTTTAGTTCAGTGAGTTAGTTTTGATTTGTCAATGAGCGATAATGACAATGCCCCATACTTCGGCTCCGCTCAGTACAAGTGCCCCATGCCTCAAACAATAGTCGTCAAAATCGGTACATCTAGCCTGACTCAACCAGAAACAGGACAATTAGCACTTTCCACCATTGCGACTTTGGCGGAAATACTTTGCGATTTAAGACTCCAAGGTCATCGGGTGATTTTGGTTTCCTCTGGTGCGGTGGGGGTGGGTTGTGCGCGGTTGGGTTTAACCGAACGTCCCAAAGCGATCGCACTCAAACAAGCAGTAGCAGCAGTTGGACAAGGACGGTTAATGCGGATATATGATGATTTATTTACTACCTTACAACAACCGATTGCCCAAGTTTTACTGACTCGCAGTGACTTAGTACAGCGTAGTCGCTATCTCAACATCTACAACACTTTTCAGAACTGCTGGGTTTGGGAGTCATTCCCGTAGTGAATGAAAATGATACCGTAGCCGTAGAAGAACTGAAATTTGGCGACAATGACACCCTTTCGGCTTTGGTTGCTAGCTTAGTAGAAGCAGATTGGCTATTTTTGCTTACCGATGTCGATAGATTGTACTCCGCCGATCCCCGTTCAGTACCCGACGCCCAACCAATTAGCTTGGTGAGTTAAAGCATTGCCGAATTACAGATCCAAACAGGCTCTGCTGGCTCACAATGGGGTACAGGCGGAATGATGACCAAAATTTCGGCAGCCAGAATTGCGATCGCGGCTGGGGTTCGTACCGTAATTACCGAAGGTAAATCTCCCCGAAATATCGAAAAAATATTACAAGGTGCAGATTTAGGTACACAGTTTGAACCGCAACTTGAACCAACATCAGCCAGAAAAAGGTGGATAGCTTACGGCCTTGTACCGATGGGCAAATTGTATTTAGATGCGGGAGCGATCGCGGCGATTTCTCAAGCGGGAAAATCCTTGTTAGCGGCTGGTATAAAAACTGTAGAGGGAGTATTTGATACTCAAGAAGCCGTACAATTGTGCGATAGTAACAGTAACGAAATCGCCAGGGGATTGGTGAATTACAGCAGTGATGAACTACAAAAGATTCGTGGGTGTCATTCGCGGGAAATTCCTAATATTTTAGGTTACGCTGGTGCCGAAACTGTGGTTCATCGGGATAATTTGGTTTTGACTTAAATCAGGGCTTACGCAACTACCATATTATTTTAAGTTCGTAGTCAGGACTTTAGTCCTGATGAAAACTCTGCTTTAGGAGTCAAAATTATGAATGCTCACAAAATAGAAGTCATATTCACTGAAGATGGAACTATAACGCTGCAGGGTTTACCCTTTCATGCTGGAGATGCTGTGGAAGTGATTATTCTCCAAGCTAACACTCTACAGGATCAAGCAGCGCCAAAACCCCAATCAAATGAAAATCCTTATCCTTTGCATGACACACAGCCATATCGGTATGATGATCCCACAGAACCAGTTGCTTTGGAAGAGTGGGAAGTTTTGCAATGATTGTACTTGATACTCATATCTGGGTTTGGTGGGTACAAAACGATTCACGACTGACAGCACAACATAGACAGTGGTTAAAAGATTATGAGCAAGATGGTTTAGGACTCAGTATTATTTCTTGTTGGGAAGTAGCAAAATTAGTCGAAAAAAATAGGCTAATTCTGCCTTTATCTATTAATAAATGGTTAGACGCTGCTTTGGCTTATCCCGGAGTACAGCTATTAGATTTGTCTATAGCCATAGTAGTTGATTCTACTCAATTAAACGGTTTCCATAGTAACCTATTTGACCAATTTATCGTAGCAACAGCCAGATTTTATGATTGTCATTTATTAACTGTCGATGAAAAAATTCTGAATTATCCTGATGTGAAGACGCTCAAATAAATCAGAATAATTCGTAATTATTTTGTCAGTCCCTTACTGTAGTAGCGCAAACTCGTAGCCAGTTTTAGACGCACAAGGCTTACTTGCATCACATGGTTTAACTTTGACTAAAAAGGCTTCACCCCGCCGTTCTCCTGAAGACATAAACATAATTTTTCCCGTGGCGCCTGCAGCAGAAAAATTGGGATTAGATAGTGCTTTTTGCAAGCCTTCGCGGGTATTATCTTTTTGCAAGCCAGCAATGATGACTTGGAGTGCATCATAAGCGCCGGCTGTTCTATGATTTACTGGCGCCTTCCAAAGTTTCAAGGCTTTGTCAGCAAAGGGATTGTTTTTATCAGCGTCACGATGCCAATATACAGGTAATACCATTCCTTGGACATCTTTACCATTATCTAAAGTTGTTTGGTTGTACATAGATTCGGCAGCAAAAAGAGGCTTTCTTCCGCGAATTTCTTGGCCTATTTTGGTGGCATAAGAGATATTTCTATTGGTGGGAATCAAGAGAAAGCCATTGGCATTTTGTGTTTCTATGGCTTCGGTTACAAAAGCACTGGGTTTCAAGTTATTGTCGCCTAAATCACAACGCAGACTGATAACTTGACCACCATATTTGTTGATAGCATTAGTGTATTTATCTACCAAGATTTTATTGAATGAAGCGGCAGAATTACTCCTGGTATTTGTTGAATTATTTCCTAGGCTAGAATCGCCACAAATAGCAATATTTCTGGATTCTCTGACAATTTGACGAGCATGAGTGTCAATTAAAACATCAGATGAATTTACATAAAATACATAGTTTGATTCAGCAGGTTCTGATTGATTATTGACTGCTTGAGCCGAGTTGTCTGGATTTCCGCTATCTCTTGCTGGTTCGACAGGGAAGACTAACACCAAATGCTTGTCATTATAAATTGATGATTTACGTCTAGACCCTACTACTCCCAACAGGCTATTATCTTTAATCAATTCATTATCTAACTGTTCCGAATTTGTTGAGCTATTACTATTATTACCACCACTTCTATTACTAGTGACAATGAGAATTTGCAGCTTTTTACCATTAATTCCGCCGCTAGTATTAACTTCATCTTGAGCTTGCGCCACACCACGTAAAGTCTCTTCTGCTAATTTAATATCAAAATTAATTGGTGCGATGACAGCAACTTTTAGGGACGGAGATTTATTTTGAGCAATTTTGGCATTGTTTAAATAAATTAAGGTTTCAGGATCATTGGGATTCTTTTTCTGGGAAGTACTGAATTTTTCAATGGCTGTGGTGAAATCTTGCTTGACAAAAGCTGCAACCCCAGCTTCTTTTTCTGGGTAAGTTTGCACTTTCACCAAGATTTTTTCACCTAAACTTGTTGATAAAGAAGAAGATGGATCTGATGGCGAAGATGGAGATTGTATTTCTCCTCGGATGTTAGGAGAAAATTGCCTGACTACTAATAAAATGGCTCCTACCATAAGTCCAGCAAGTCCCAGAGAAACCAGCAGCCGAATATTTTCTTGTTTATTATTCATAAATTACCTAACCTAAATTAAATCAATTTATTTAAACAAATTTTCTCATCAAAAATATTGAGAAATGATGTTATTAAATATCTGGGATAGCGCCATCATTATAAATGCCAATAACCCAGCCAGAATAACTAGCAATCCTAGCGTTACGATTCCATTGATACCCAATCCTAGTAGATTGATTTGCCAGCTTTGGAAGATACAGACAATAAATATATTAGTAATTATGGCAATAATTAACAAATAAGTCTTTTCAAACACAGGGCGAGATTGAGTAAAGATTAATCCGGCTAAAATTATTAACCATAATCCCGAACTAATCCAAGTAGTGCCGAGAAAACTTAGCAAAGCGATCGCAATAAATGAACTACCTGAGCCGGTAATTACTGCTCCTGGTAATAATTCTCTAATACTGAGTTGGGGTATATATTGAGTTGGTTGTGGTTGAACTGGTGCCTGTGGTAGTCCTTCAGAATGGGGGGTTAGTGTGTCAGGTGTGATGGCGGGTAAGGCTAAATCTGAATTCAAATCTTCAAAAACTGAGATGGCTGACTGATAACGTCGTTCATGGTTTTCTGCCAATAATTTGTCAATAATTGTCCCTAATTCTCTACTTATAGGCTGCTTTAAATGCCTACGCCAGCCTGAAGTCCAGCTATAGCCCTGCTGCACAAATAATTGGGAGGGCGCAACATGGGTTAATAGATGAAAGCAAGTAATACCCAAGCTGTAGATATCACTAGCAGGATAAGCGTCACCCACTTGAATTTGCTCAATGGGAGCATAACCTAAGGAACCAATAATTGTTCCTGGCGTACTAGTTCCTATGTCGGTCTTTTGCTTGGCTACGCCAAAATCAATTAGCACTAACTTACCATCACTTTGACGGCGGACTATATTTTCTGGCTTAATATCGCGGTGAATCACCTGCTGTTGATGTATTGCTCCCAGCACGGGTAACAAATCATTCAAAAACTCGCGAATTTTGGCTTCATTAAACGTACCAAACTGGTTTAATTCCTGCAAAATATTTTGCCCGGGGATAAACTCCTGTACTAAATATAGGTAATTATTCTCTTTAAAGTAGGCATACAGCGTCGGAATTTGCGGATGTTTGCCTAAATCTTGCAGTCGTTTGGCTTCACGTTCAAACAATTCAGTCGTCTTTTTTTGTGCCTCACTACCGCCACCGCCATAAAATTGATCTCGTACTAGCTGCTTAACAACACATTGTTCGTTTAACTTATCTATGTCTTCCGCTATGTAGGTACGAGCAAACCCCCCTCTTCCCAGTGGTTTGATAATACGGTAACGATTTCGCAATAGGTATACTAAACCTGTCCCGCACGTCAGGCAGAATTTTGTGCCATCAGGATTTTGGGGATTTACACAATCGGGATTTAGGCAGCAGATCATATAGAAGTCGCTGTCATTTTATTAACAATAAAAATATACCTCAAATTCCGTGTTAACTTTTTGATTAATACCCGCTTTCTTTTGTACACATTACTTTTCCCAGAGCGATAATTTTTATTCACCTGTCAGAAACTGTCAGAGCTAGCCTGAAAAATTATAATTAATATCTAAATTATTCAATAATTTTCACCCTTTGTCTTTCCCTGTGGCAATTTTGACAGACCTTCATCCCCTAACCCCTGCGCCCAATTTGACAGCAGGCTGTAATTATGTTTCTCCCTGATTATCATAAAATAATGCCACTGGCAATCCCTCTCTAGCAACAGAAAGGGGAGTTAAAGCCTAGGTTTGGCTATATAGGGTGTGACGAGATAGATGTATAAGTTACCACAGATGATATCAAACAGCTATCCGCAAAACTTACCATTTTTGGTTCTAGTCAACCCTATTCCCCTAGCCGCGAATGGTGACACATTCTGATGTACGATAACGATGGCGACAAATTTGCAAATAAATGTAAAGAATATAGATAGATATTACAAAACTAGTTTTAGTCAATCACTTTATTTCACCTAGGTAGCTTCATGTCCATGACCACGATCGCCTCTGAACAGGTTAACCGCATCGTTTGGAATCAGCATCACGATCCCTTTGAGATACTGGGTTCTCATCTCATCGAGCAGAATGGCAAAAACGTCTGGGCTGTACGCGCCTACCTACCAAACGCCAGTGCAGCCTGGGTAGTCCTTCCCCAAGAACGCAAAGAATACCCCATGCAATCAGTGCATGACCCCCACTTTTTTGAATGCACGATTGAAACCCTAGAATTAGCCAACTACCAGTTAAAGATTAAAGAAGGGGAACATGAACGTGTCACCTACGACCCCTACGCCTTCCGTTCTCCCCGTTTAACTGACCTTGACTTGCATTTGTTTGGCGAAGGGAACCATCACCGCATTTACGAGAAATTGGGAGCGCACCCCACGGAGGTGAGCGGCGTCAAGGGCGTTTATTTTGCCGTTTGGGCACCCAATGCGCGGAATGTTTCTGTATTGGGAGATTTTAACCTCTGGGATGGTCGCCAACACCAAATGCGTAAAGGTGCGTACCGGCGTTTGGGAATTGTTTATTCCTGAATTAGGGATAGGTGAGCATTATAAATATGAAATCAAAAATTTTGCCGGGCACATTTACGAAAAATCTGATCCTTACGGTTTCCAACAGGAACCCCGTCCGAAAACCGCGTCAATTGTTACCGATTTAAACACTTACACTTGGAATGACGAAGATTGGTTAGAACAGCGGCGTCATACTGACCCCCTCACCCAGCCAGTTTCTGTCTACGAAGTGCATTTAGGCTCTTGGTTACACGCTTCTAGTGGAGAACCAGCGATATTACCCAACGGTGAAACCGAGGCTGTAGTGCCTGTTTCCGAACTTAATCCCGGCGCACGGTTCCTCACCTATCGAGAACTAGCAGACAGATTGATTCCCTATGTGAAAGAACTGGGTTACACCCATATCGAACTCTTACCCATTGCGGAACATCCCTTTGATGGCTCTTGGGGTTATCAAGTCACTGGTTACTATGCTCCTACCTCCCGGTTTGGTAGACCAGAAGATTTCATGTATTTTGTTGACAAATGTCACCAAAACGGCATCGGTGTGCTAGTAGATTGGGTTCCCGGTCACTTTCCCAAAGATGGGCATGGTTTAGCTTTCTTTGATGGTAGTCACTTATACGAACATGAAGACCCCCGCAAAGGCGAACACAAAGAATGGGGAACCCTGGTATTTAATTACAGTCGCCACGAAGTCAGGAATTTCTTGGTGGCAAATGCCCTATTTTGGTTTGACAAGTACCACATTGACGGGATTCGCGTTGATGCTGTCGCTTCCATGCTGTACCTTAGACTATTGTCGTGAACCAGGGGAATGGCTACCCAATCAATACGGCGGTAGAGAAAATCTAGAAGCCGCTGATTTCCTGCGTCAGGTAAATCACCTCATCTTCAGTTATTTTCCCGGTGCGCTGTCAATTGCGGAAGAATCCACATCTTGGCCAATGGTATCTTGGCCGACCTACACAGGTGGACTGGGCTTCAACTTGAAGTGGAATATGGGCTGGATGCACGATATGCTGGACTACTTCAGCATGGACCCGTGGTTCCGCCAGTTCCACCAAAACAATATTACCTTTAGCATGTGGTACAACCACAGCGAAAACTTCATGCTGGCATTATCCCATGATGAAGTAGTGCATGGCAAGAGCAACATCATTGGTAAAATGCCAGGGGATAGATGGCAGAAGTTCGCCAATGTCCGTTGTTTGTTTACCTATATGTTTGCTCACCCAGGTAAGAAAACCATGTTTATGAGCATGGAATTTGGCCAATGGAGTGAGTGGAATGTTTGGGCTGATTTGGAATGGCATTTATTCCAGTATGAAGCACACCAACAGTTAAAAGACTTTTTCCAAGACCTCAATCATCTTTACCGCTCTGAGCCAGCTTTATACACCCAAGATTTTGCCAGAGAAGGATTTGAGTGGATTGATTGTAGCGACAACCGTCATAGTGTAGTTTCCTTCATCCGTCGTGATAAGGATTCTGATAATTTTGCAGTTGTGGTTTGCAACTTTACACCTCAACCCCATTCCCACTATCGTATTGGTGTACCAGAACAGGGATTTTATACCGAGTTGTTCAATAGCGATGCTCGTCAGTATGGTGGCAGTAATATGGGCAATCTAGGCGGTAAATGGACTGATGATTGGTCATTGCATAATCGTCCTTATTCCCTAGATTTGTGTTTACCGCCTTTGGGTGTGTTGATTCTCAAGTTGGATAAACAGAAGACAGCACAGGTACTAGAGTCTTAATTCTCAAATAGTAACCTGCACAAGCACCCCGGTTTCTACAAGAAGCCGGGGTTTTATGTTTGTGTTAAACGCGAACTGCTCTCTACTCTATAATTAATCACAGTTTTCCCAGGGGGAAAAGAAATTATGGAAGAATTGCTAGAACTAAGACAATTAGTCATTGCGGGTAAGGTGGGAGGCCGCTCTATCTTTAATTGATGAGTTAGAGGAGATGAGCAAAGAAGATAAAATCAATAAGATTTATAGTTATTGTATAGTGCTGTTAGTTCATTTAATTAAGCAATCTGCAGAAAACCGGACAACTCACTCTTGGGATGTTTCTATTCGTAATGCGATCGCCGCGATTGATCGGGTGAATAAACGCCGCAAAGCTGGGGGATATTATCTCAATATTACAGAGCTAGAGGAGATTTTGGCAGAGGCTTATGATCAGGCTTTAGATAATGCCACTTTGGAAGCTTTTGGCGGCATTTATGATGCGATCGCTTTAGGAAATATGGTAGACCGACCAGCGCTGCTCAAGCAAGCGTTAGGATTCATCAGTTTTGTTTAAGCATTGGTAACAAACACATAAGCGATCGCCACAACAGCCACCTCTGTCGTTACAACAGCTACCTCTGTCGTCACAACAGCCACCTCTGTCGCCACAACAGCCACCTCTGTCGTTACAACAGCCATCTCTGTCGCCACAACAGCCACCTCTGTCGTCACAACAGCGATTTTTTTTAGGGATTACCAACAAATAAATTATCCACTCTTGTGGGGTGGACATCCAGCCCCTAACCAAAGGCGGGCGAGACGCCCACCCCACAAGAAAAGTTGTATATTTTTTTATTTGTCAGTCCCTTACAACACACCCAATCTTCGTAGGGGCACGGCATTGCCGTGCCCTTACCCCGTGCGTAGTCTACCGGATGTATGATCTATCGTGTGGGTGCTGTATATCACAGGGTAAACCTTAACCCCAGGCGTGATGACAGCAATATTCCGACAACACACCCGACAGATCTTCGCAGGGCACGGCATTGCCGTGCCCCTACCCCGTCGTCTACCCCATGCGTAGCAGCTTATCACTGCTACACTGGTAAACAATATTGCGGTATATCTGGGTATGACTGCACTCATTGGCGACAAAAACTTACATCCCCACCACCCCGTCACCTCCTCCTCTTTCTGCTGACTTGCTTACTCACGCTTATCCTTTCCCTGAATTGGGTAAACGCCAAAGAACCGGAAAAACCAACGCCGAAAGATTGGGAAATTAAAGGTATTGTCGCCGCTCTGGCAGACCCCTATGCTGGTGTCAGACTAGCAGCAGCAGATAAATTGGGAAAATATCAGCTAGATCATCCTCAACAGCAGATTCCCAACTACCAAGATATTGTCAAGAGGTTGGTTAAGCAGCTATCGCCGCCAGAAAAAGAGGAACAAGACGAAAAGAACCTTTCCCGTAGAGCCGCAGCCGATGCACTGGGGCAGATGCAAGCCAAAGACTATGCCGCCAATGTCGCCGCTCTGCTGAAAGATTCTGACATAAATGTCCGTAGAGCCGCAGCCGAAGCACTGGGGCAGATGCAAGCCAAAGACTATGCCGCCAATGTCGCCGCTCTGCTGAAAGATTCTGACATAAATGTCCGTAGAGCCGCAGCCTATGCACTGGGGCAGATGCAAGCGAAAGACATTGCCGCCAAAGTCGCCGCTCTGCTGAAAGATTCTAACTCTGATATCCGTAGTGCGGCAGCCTATGCACTGGGGCAGATGCAAGCCAAAGACTATGCCGCCAACGTCGCCGCTCTGCTGAAAGATTCTAACTCTATTGTCCGTTATACCGCAGCCGAAGCACTGGGGCAGATGCAAGCTAAAGACTATGCCGCCAATGTCGCCGCTCTGCTGAAAGATTCTGACATAAATGTCCGTAGAGCCGCAGCCGAAGCACTGGGGCAGATGCAAGCCAAAGACTATGCCGCCAATGTCGCCGCTCTGCTGAAAGATTCTGACATAAATGTCCGTAGAGCCGCAGCCTATGCACTGGGGCAGATGCAAGCGAAAGACATTGCCGCCAAAGTCGCCGCTCTGCTGAAAGATTCTAACTCTGATATCCGTAGTGCGGCAGCCTATGCACTGGGGCAGATGCAAGCCAAAGACTATGCCGCCAACGTCGCCGCTCTGCTGAAAGATTCTAACTCTATTGTCCGTTATACCGCAGCCGAAGCACTGGGGCAGATGCAAGCTAAAGACTATGCCGCCAACGTCGCCGCTCTGCTGAAAGATTCTAACTCTATTGTCCGTTATACCGCAGCCTATGGACTGGGGCAGATGCAAGCTAAAGACTATGCCGCCAACGTCGCCGCTCTGCTGAAAGATTCTAACTCTATTGTCCGTTATGCCGCAGCCTATGGACTGGAGCAGATGCAAGCTAAAGATTATGCCGCCAATGTCGCCGCTCTGCTGAAAGATTCTGACATAAATGTCCGTTATGCCGCAGCCGAAGCACTGGCAAAGCTAGGACAACAAGGTTTACCTTTTATTGTTGTGCAAGTTCTGAATGCAGTAGGCTATTATCCCTCAGAAGTTACTAAGTTGAGATTTGTAGCCCATTTTATCGGTGGTGGCAAGGAAGATATAGAAACTTTGATGCAATGGATTGGTAAGCCCAAAACCACACCAAATAATTTGACTGCTGACAGGGGCAGAAAAATTATGAACTTGTTTGAGCAAGCCTGGAAACTTAGCGATTCTCTACCAGAATTGCGGCAAGAATTAGCAGAACAAATTGCTGTAGTTGCTGACTTAGTGCATTGGCACGCACAGGATATTAACTTACTAGAACGCCAATATCAAAAACTCAAAAATGCCAATTATAAACAAGCTGATACGGTGCGGCGTGTCATTGATAATCTGGAATTTTGGAAGTGGTTTTTCCTTGCCAGAAATATCATCCTGATTCACTTTGCCATTTGGCTTACCTTCATCCTAGCCTATCCTTACTTTACCCAAATTCTCGCACCTTTGTTCTGGAATCCTTGGTTAAGGCAGATTCTCGGTTTTGGTTATATCGGCTTACTTCTAGCTTTAGTTCCTTGGCTGCGTGACAGATTGTTTCAACCATTTAAACCTTTGCTGCTTGCAGATGCGGGGTTAGATAATTTTGTTGAGCAAGGTTATTTTGGTGAGTCTTTTGTCAAGGTGCCACGGGGTATTGGGACAGATTCTACAGACAGCATAACGCCAGAGATGCAACCGATTACCCAAGCAATCCCGACTCTGCAGGGGCAAATTGTTTTAGAAGGCGAGTCTGGTTTAGGTAAGTCCATGTTTCTGCGCCATTTGGTGAACAATTCCCGGCGGATGTTTGTTTACCTCCCCGCCCAGAAATGTGATATGGGGGTAATGGAAGCAATTTTTGCCAAGCTCAGGGGACAGGTAGAGGATACCCAGTTTCTCCAGCGCCTAATTTACAATGGAGCCTTAGATATTTGCATCGATGGACTCAATGAAGTCACCGCTGACACGCGGGCGAAAGTCTCCCAGTTTGCGGAAAGCTATTTCCGGGGCAATTTGATTATGACTACTCAGCCCCTAGAGTGGATACCCCCTTCCACAGCGAAGAAATATGAACTGCAGGCGTTAACACAGGAACAAATTGAGCAGTTTTTGCTTTTGCGTTATAGGGCATTGGGCATGGGGCATGGGGCATTGGGCATGGGGCATGGGGCATTGGGCATGGGGCATGGGGCATGGGGCATTGAGGATGAAAACCTCTCTGCTGCAACTCCAGAGGCTTTGAATTCCCCCCCTTCCCTTGCAGGGAAGGGGGTCTGGGGGTTAGGTTCCGCGAGTGAATATGAGCAAGCGTGTTTTAATTACCTGGCGGAAGCTTTCAACGAGGAACAATCGCCGGAAGATTTAGCATTAGCCAAGCGCATTCTTGCCAACCCGATGGATTTAACGCTGGTTGCCCTGATGCTATCACAAGGACAACAGCCAAATTTGTTTCGCCTGCAAGAACAGCAATATCAACTTATGGCGGCGGAATACCTGCGAGAATGGCAATACGAATTTCCTTTACAGCGATTCTCTCAGGCAGTTTACCAAATGCGGCTCAATGACGAAAGCATCATCCCCCCTGAAGAATTCCCACAAGAATTAATCAGTCTGGCAGATGAAAAATATAAAATGGTCGTCAGCCGTCAGTGGGAGAATGACAAGGGAGAAGCCCAGAAAAGTTGGTACTTTCGCCACGACAAAATTATGGAATTCTTCCTCGTGCAAAACTTTCGCGGTGAAGATGCAGCAGTTGCAGCACGAGTTCATCAACACATTAATGATCCTCGGTTTCGCGGTGTCTATTTATTATTAGCTAATTTACTTCCCTTAGAATCGGCTTTAGAACTGCGAGAGAAAATCATTGATTACGCCGCTAATAACCAAGACCATACATTAAGTGATAAATTTATCCAATTATTACAGTTACGCTTGCCACAAAATTGGACGCAAGACGTAAAGCCTGTGTTACAACAACACGCCGAAAGAATTCAATGTTTAGATTTAGTCAAGCAGTTTTTCGTTCAAGTTGAGGGTAAGGTAAAACGTGAGCCAGAACTGCTATTAACTATCGAATCTATCAGCGACAGTCTCAGCAGTTACGCGCCTTTCCCTGTGTTAATTACAGTCGATGCGCCCACCGATAAAGATATCATCCGCCTGCTGCAACTTGCCGAACAATTGCCGACAACATCTCACCAAAAAATCGGTTTGTTAATCTACAAACAGCCACCAGATGCCACAGCGAGAATAGAAATTGCTAAGGTGCGGTTACGTGACCATTTTCTACTCATTCCCATACCTTTAGCATCAGTGGAAACAGCTTTAGCCGATAAATATGAATGTATGGGACTGCTGGCAGACTATATAGATAGATATCTCCAGCGGGCTGATTTCTTTGATGATAAAAACGCCATTAGTGACACTTTATCATTTTTTGGTCGCACAGAACTATTGCAACGCTTGGGAGAAGAATTACTCAGATCTCAAGGTGTGGGATTATTTGGCTTACGCAAGTCAGGTAAAACCTCTGTGCTGTTCCAGTTATGCTTTATGCTGCGGGAACATCCCATAGTACACATAGATTTGCAACGTTATGGCGGTTCTCGTTACGGTGCGGCTTTATTTAATGATATTCTCCAGCGTCTATCAAGTCTAGAAAGTGAAGTTATCTTCCCCCAATTTGCCCCTTTTGCTGACGATAAAGCAGCCATAGAGTTAAGCAGTGAATTTATCCACAGAGTCAATGAATTTGCTCTTGCTATCCAGAAAACTCATAAATATAAATTGCCCATTCTGGTGTTTTTAGATGAAGTTGAAAGAATTATTCCCACACCAGAAGATAGCCGGGAAAAAGCAGAAGAATTTAATAGCTTTTTTGGCGCTATGCGGGTGTTATGTCAACAACAGCGACAAATATCACTGCTAATTGCTGATGTACATCCAGATTGCAATCGGATAAATTATTGGACACAAAAGGGAGTAGCAACAAATCCCGTGTTTAGCTTCTTTAAAGAAATCTTTTTACCGCCCTTCTCAGAAGCAGAAACCCAAGACATGCTCCTCAATCTTGGTAAATTAATGGGGTTAGAGTTTGATGTCACCACACCGCAACAAATCCATCACCAAAGCGGTGGACATCCCTTTGTATCTCGTCAACTCGCTGGCTTCTTCACCAAAAAACACCAAGAAAATCATCCCATCTCTGGTGAAAATGCTCATACGCTCATTGAATGGGCAAAGGTAGAGCGATATTTAGACAAAACCTTAAGCCAGAGAGGCGAGTTAAAAAATTATCTCGAAAAAAGCATTTGGGAAGATTTAACAAAACGTGACTTTCAAATTGCCATAACGATTCTGCGCGTCGTCGCCTGTAACGCACACCTCCCAGAAATCACCCAAACAGCATTATTCCACCACCTTCAAAGTCAATTCACCACCAATGATTGCTTAGACGCTTGTAATTGGCTCAAAAATGTTGGATTGTTATACCAGGAAGAAGTGGAGCATGAGGATATCTACCATATCCGAATTCCTCTCTTATCACGGTGGATTCTCATGCAGATGACAAACGAGGAAATCGAGCAATGCAGGATTTTGTAGCAGAACGTCCCTTTGATAACTACCGCGTCGCCATTACAGATCCCTCCCACTTCTTCGGACGCCGCCAATTAATTAATACAATGCTCAAATCCCCCTTCCAGGTGCGGATACTCTTAGGCGGAAGGCGTTTAGGCAAAACCAGCGCCTTACGTGCTGTAGAATGGAACTTACTCAACCCCAGTAGTAATTACCCCCGTCGCGCCTTCCCGGTATTAATTAACCTGCAACTGGAACAACCCAAAGATCCTAGATAACCTGCGTTACCTCCTCATCGCCAGACTGCGCGAAGCCATAGAACGCTGGCGAGAAGTGCCTTTAGCCGAAATTCGCCAAATGTACCGCGAGTTTCTCAGCCAAATCAAAGGTACAGAAGTTACCCTGAAGTTTCTCACTCAATTAGATATTAAATTTAACCTGAATAACCCTGACGCAGAAAAGCGTTTAAATAACGATAACTTTCGGTTAGCCTTCTTAAAAACCATAGAAGAACTGCGGAAGTTAAACTTTCAAGGCGTTTGCTTCCTCATCGATGGCGCTGAATACATTGTCCGCCAGACTTGGGCGACTGACGCTTGGTCTTATTTACGTGGCTTAAAAGATACAGACATAGCCATCAAATCTTCCTTAGGTTTGTTACTCTCCGGCTATCGCGACTTAAAAGAATATCAGCAGCGCGTCGGTTCGCCATTATTAAACATCGCCGAAATCGAATGGTTAGCCGCCTTAAGCGATACAGAAACCAAAGAATTAATTAGCGATCGCGCTGCCCTAGAGAATATATCCTTAAATGAAGAGCAAATCACCTCTATTATCGAATGGTCAGGATGTCATCCCTACCTAACGCAACAATCACTCAACATGATTTTTGACTCCCAGCAGCAAGATGGACGCTCTAATCTCATCGACCAATTGCTACACCATCATGACAAAGATTTTTCCGCCTGGTGGAATATAGAACAATTCTCTAGCGGCTTTAGCCAAGATGAACGCACAGTCTATTCTACCCTAGCGCACAATCGCCAAGGAACTCCCCCAGATTTAGCAAACTATACAAAATTTAGCAAAGCCAAAGTCACTGACGCTTTAGAAGTGATTGCTGGTACTGGCGTAATTCACCAATTAGAAGACGATTCTTATACCTTAGGTTCTCGCCTGTTTGCAGAATGGGTAATACAGCAGGGGTAGGGCATGGGGAATGGGGCATGGGGCATGGGGCATGGGGGAGCCACTTTTTTTATACAACACACAGAAATTCGTAGGGGCACGGCATTGCCGTGCCCTTACCCGTGCGTGGTCTACCGGATGTATGGTCTATTGCGTGGGTGTTGTATATCACAGGGTAAACCTTAACCCCAGCCGTGATGACAGCAATATTCCCATAACACACCGAAATTCGTAGGGGCACGGCATTGCCGTGCCCTTACCCCGTGCGTAGTCTACCGGATGTATGGTCTATCGCGTGGGTGTTGTATATCACAGGGGAAACCTTAACCCCAGGCGTGATGACAGCAATATTGCGACAACACACCCGACAGATCTTCGCAGGGCACGGCATTGCCGTGCCCCTACCGCCTGGACAGGGTAAACCTTAACCCCAATTGCCATTAGTAAAACTACATAACAAACATGTGATTAAAAACGCAATTATTTGCGAACATCTCTGAACCGGAAAACAGCCTTATCAAGCCAAACTAGCTCTAAATTATCACGTGAGGAAGATATGCCCCGTCAAAAACGTCGCCCATCCCGCATACTTGAAAAAGCTGAACTCAGAACCGCTGGATTCAAAGCCATAGATCCAAATATGGATTTCGGTGATGCGCGTAACTTGCAAACTATGTCAGAAATCATGGTCAAGCTACGCAGCAAAATAGAAGCTTATAATACTGCATTAGCTGTAATTGACTCCACCAAAACCGAGATTGATGAATTAGAAAAAACCTTAGGCGATCTCATGGACAAAATGCTGATTGGCGTCGCCTTTAAATACGGTAAAGATAGCCGCGAATATGAAATGGCTGGTGGTGTTCGTAAAAGCGAACGCATCCGCAGAAGCTCAACCAGTCGCTTAAAAGCTGTTCCAGAGCAAGGCGCGGGGGAGCAAAGCGCGTAGAGGTGGGGGGGGGGATGGGGAGGTGGGGAGAGAGGTATTAAAATATTTTTCCATGCCCCATGCCCTATGCCCCATGCCCTATGCCCCATGCCCGCAACTGCGATCGCTAGTACATGTTACGGTGAAAATGCTCGACAGCGAACGATAAGTATCAAGTCCTGTAAGATCAAAATACCCGCCATGCCTACCCCATAGGTGAAAAGCCAAGTTAACAGGGCTGAGTATACAGCATTTCCTAATCACATAAGGTACATCATAGCCCCCTCCTCGCTTGCGGGGAGGGGGTTGGGGGTGGGGTTCCTGTACCTAACTTGACAGAGAAACGCTATATCTACAATAGAAACGTAGAATGAAGAATTCGTAATTCATAATTACAAAGAGGATGAATTGCGAATGACAAACAGGAGTGATGAGGATGAGAAAACTTTATTTTTTACTCCCTGGGACAGATGGCAAGTTTGCCTGTGGTGGACTATGGGCGGAGTTAAAAACTCTAAAACTAGCCCAGCAAATCTGTAGCGCTGATGTCGTCACCTATCGTCAACGGGAACAAGACAAGTTATTTCTCGATGATTTGCTTCAGCAGCCGAATTTAAATGATGTCATCTTCGTCATCAGTTGGGGTTTTGATATCGCTCAACTGGCTGCTAAACTCAAACAATATAATGTGGTTTACCATGCCCACAGCGCAGGTTATAAATTCAAACTGCCTGCGAGTATTCCCATCATCACCGTCAGCCGTAACACAATGGGATATTGGGGACAACATGCGCCTAATTCTCTCATATATTATTTACCTAATCAAATATCGGATGAATTTCACAACATACATCTTGAGCGAGACATAGATGTTTTAGTTCAGGCGCGAAAATCTTCTGAATATTTAATTAAAGATTTGATTCCCGCCTTACAACAGCGATGTCAGGTATTAGTTGTGAATTCCTATGTAGAAGACTTGCCGGGATTGTTCAATCGAGCTAAAGTTTATTTATATGATTCGGCTGAATACTGGGCACAGCAGCGCGTTAGTGAAGGATTTGGACTGCAACCAATGGAAGCCCTAGCCTCTGGCTGTCAAGTATTCTCCAGTCTCAACGGTGGCTTATCCGATTACTTAGATCCGGGATTTAATTGTTATAAAATTGCTGGTTATTCTCAAGAGTATGATGTTCAACGTATCTTAAAGGTAGTTGAATCTGGAACGACACCCAATTTAGCTGAAGAGTTTTTTGCAGAGTATCGATACCCAAATATTATTCAGCGGTTGCAAGTGATATTAGATGAATTAAATGAATTTTTCGATCACAAAATTCAGCATCCATCTAATATCAAGAACTTGACGAAAATTCGGGCGGCTAAATTACTCACCCAGAGCATTTACACTAAGTTGAAGAAGAAATATTTGCAGCTCTTGTGAGGATAAGGTACTCCCTTTCCTGCGTTGCTGAATTGAGATATGAATTTATCGGGCTACGCCCCGCTTCGCTAACACGCATTCGCGAAGCTTGTCGAAGACAGACGCTGCGCTAACGCGGTTCATTCAAATAGATATTCTGCCAGCACGAAGGGAGTAATTATAGCGGTTATCAGTTGGATGCAATACAAAATTATATCGTCGCGTGTAGGGGCACGGCACTGCCGTGCCCCTACGAGGTACTATCCACTCACTTGTGATTCTACAATTCCTACAGGACAAGCAACATTTGTTCCCCCTAACCCACAATAACCATTGGGGTTTTTCGCTAGGTACTGCTGATGGTAGCCTTCTGCATAGTAGAACTCAGGTGCATCCAGGATTTCTGTGGTAATCTGTCCATAACCTGATTTGTTCAAGGCTGGCTGATAAGCATCTCGCGAAGCTGTCGCTAGCTGTCTTTGGCTTTCAGAATAAACGTAAATTCCCGAACGGTATTGTGTACCACTGTCATTACCTTGGCGCATACCTTGAGTAGGGTTGTGACTTTCCCAAAAGACTTTGAGTAGTTCCGAGTAACTAATTACTTGTGGGTCAAACACTACCAAAACTACTTCATTATGTCCAGTCAAGCCGCTACATACCTCTTCATAGGTGGGGTTGGGCGTGAAACCTGCAGCGTAACCTACAGCAGTGGTGTAAACTCCCTGAAGTTGCCAGAATTTACGTTCTGCACCCCAAAAACAGCCCAAACCAAATATTGCCTTTTCTAATCCATCAGGGTAAGGTGGTTTGAGGGGATTACCATTGACATAGTGATGAGCAGGTACTTGTAAAGCCTGCGCCCTTCCTGGTAAAGCTTGCTCAGGAGTAGGCATAGCTGACTTTTTACCGAATCCAAATATTCCCATTGCTTTTGACTCTGATGTTTGATAAATATCTTTACCTTACTTAATATTTTAACGATTCTGCGATCGCTTGAGTTGAGTCTAGAGTTATCTGGTTGTTTGACACACGCGACAAATCCTATTCCCGATGCTGATTTTGTCGCTCTTCTTGCTTCCACAAAAACATATAGAACAGCGCAAAAATCAAGATAGCTATTATACCATAGGTATAGGAAGCATTTCCCCCATGCCAGCTGGCAAATGCAGCTTGGTTTGTACCTTCCATAGCTGCCAGCATAGCAATGCGAATTGCATTGATCAAAAATCCCAAGAAAATAGCAAAAATCACTACAAATAAGCGCTTGCTGCGGGCGATGGGGAACATAACCAGAGCAATTACTGAGATACCCAAAATATAATTGATGGTATCAACGCCAGAACAGCTATAAATAACCTTAACGCTACCTGTTGGTAGATAGATATTAATCCCATTCACCACCACATCAAAACCAGAATACCATAAGATAAAACCAGCAAATTTGGCACTCCAGGGCGAAATATCAAAAATTGAATGTTCATATAGTAGTTCACTAACGACACTGGGTGTCCCCAGAACAAACAGAATCATCAGTTCACCAAAATATTGCTTTAGTCCTTTTAAGCCAGAAGCCAGCAAGGCTACACCAAGGGCAGATGTAAAGGATAACAGACGCAGAGTATATTCGACATTCAGAGTCGCACTTTCCCACAGTACCCAGCCAATGAGGAGCAAGCCAAGCACACTAGAGAAAACATCACTCTCGAACTGCAATTGATGACGTTTATCCCACAATAGAGAGCCTGTAGCCAACAAAAACAGAAAACTCATTCCCAAATAGGCTATATGAGTGTGAGAACGCCAAACCAACGTCAGAGTAATTGCTTGTAGCCCAGCAGCAATACCTAAGAGCCATAATGGTTCATTTTGGATGAATTTAAGGGAAGTGAGATTAGTCATTGCCATAATGGTTTTGGCGACACCAAAAAACTTTGAATTACAGCAGTTTTCATGTATTTACACCACGCGCTGATATCTGTATTTCTTTCTTCCTTTGCGCCTACCCTGCGGGAACGCCTCCGGCGAATGCGCCTTTGCGTGAAACAAAAATCATACTTCTAATTTGCAACGCCCAAATTTTTAGTAACACCAGCCTCAGAAACAACCGATGTACAAGCATTCACCAAAGGTAAAAGTTGACCTAGTTGCTCTTGACCATTGACAGCTAAATCACTGTGACACAAATAAACTCCCTTGGATACACGAGAAAGCAAATCTGTTAAAATTCTTTGTAAACGTTGTTCTTCTGCTAATTTATCATCTTCTGCTGTCCAAGGTACACCTAACCTTTCTTGGAGAAATAATGGCGCAGCAAACAAAGTCGCGGCGCCACCTTTAGCCCATAGGGGTGAACCAGCATCTAACCAAAAATGCCAATGGTGAGATCGTCTACTAGAGCGATACTGGAAGATAGTAGCTAAGGTGACAGCCTTTCTGGGTGCGCCAAGAGAACGTAGGGGGTAGGGGTTAGCTGTGATGGTACCACGTCGTAGTAGTTGAATGAATTCGGTAATAATATTGGTGAGTGAATTGGTTTGTTGCAGTCTGGCGTTAATTTCCCAGTAGTGTTGAGCAGTTTCTAGTAGTTCCCGCAAGACTGCTAATTGCTCGTAGGGAGGATGACTATCTTTACACAGAAAGTCTTGAATGGCTAGATATAACAAAGAAATGGGATTGGGAATGAGGCGCTGTGTTGCTTGCTCCCGCTGTTTCTCGATCCATTGTAATATGTGATTATAGGCTGTGGTGGCAGTATAACCGATTCTATCCCAGCGCTCGAAGGCTGTGACTGGTAGCAAGTTAGGCTGTTCTGGATGAGGTACAAAGCAGTAATCTGCTATTAAACCAGCGCGTACTGGATCAATGTCAGTGCTGAGTGCTGAGGTGTGATCTGGTGTTTTTTGTCGGTTACTCAAAACTACCAGCATTTCGGCTACGGCATCCCGATCTACTAACCTTCCCAAACCAGGATAAACTAAGGCAAGTATGGTGAGCAATGCCCGAATTACAGGTGAGCTAATTAGGGGGCGTTGGTCGTTAAGCGGTTCCACCTGGATGTTTTGTTTATTCAGGATTTCTATCAGCGTATAACGAGCGATCGCATCTAATCCAGGTGCAATAATCGCCACTTGTTCTGGTTCTACAAGTCCCGCTTTAATTGTATCTACAATCACCTCTGCGGTTTGCCGCAACAATTGGGCGCGGGAGGTGGTTTGAATTAACTGCACTGTTTCTGGTAAACTCAAAATGCTCATCGGTTCTGTGACTAGTTCGATCATTGGCGTAGCTAGTCTATTTCCTAAAGACTCTGGTAATGCCCCATGCAAGGTTTCTACTCGACACCTAAGCGCTAAACCTTCCAAGTAATTAGGATCTGCTCCCAAGCCTAATCTGACAGCACCATCAGGATTGTAACTAAATGCCGCGATCGCACCTCGATCTAACAGGAACTCAAACAGCTGACGTGTAATTCCCGGATAATCATCTACATCATCCGCCAGTACTGACTGATAGCGTTTAGTTAAATGATCTTGATAATTTTCGTTGCTGAACAAGTGCTGGTGATAAAGTTCGGTAATGATTCCATAAGTTAGCAATCCCTTGTCTAAACACCAGTTGCGCCAATCTAGTAATAAAGACGCCAGAAATTCTGGCTCTAAATTTACGCCATTGTCCTCTAAACCTCTTGACAAAATCTGGGCAATATGTTCGCTAGATATACCACTATAAGCCGCTAATTGCAATAAATCCAGAATGCGCCGCACCAAACGATACTCATTCACGCCCGCACGCCGCACAATTTCTGCGTCTAACTGCGATCGCCAAAGCTTTGTTGCCAATTCCTGTTCAGTCTCTGGGCGTAATCTTACCGGAAATTGTGCCTTGAGTTGCAACGATTCAATTAATAAAGGCCAAAATAAAATAACTTCGTCCTGAAAAAAACCTAGTGGTGTCTTGGCACGCAGCGGATATTTACCCAGGGTAGCTGTAACAATTTTATCTCCTAACTCGCGGCGATTATCATCATTAGCAGCCAAGAGCAAAACTCCTGGTTCTGTTGGGCGAAGCTCCAAGGGTTTTGGTATGCTATTACCTTTTTTTTGTCCTGTTTTTTTAGTATAAAATAATTCGATATCGTGATTTTCATTTTGTACCCAACTGCAAAACTGCTCCACCAAGCGAGTAGTCTTACCACTGCAGCTAGCGCCAACAATCCAAACAGCATGAGAAATCACAAATTTTCTCCTTAGTAGATTTGTTAGTATACCTCGTACGTTAACTTAAGGTTCAGAATCACCAAATAATGCTGGATGATTGCCGACGATGAATAACTCTGTATTTAGTCAAAAAATTTACCCTTTCTTACTGGATGCTTACCGATGGTATTTACGAACACCAGAGCGCTCTCTAGATGAGGCTTACAAGGCGTCATTAAAAATTAAAGAAATCGAAGACGAATATTTCAATGGTAATAAGAATAGACTCTGAGTCAGGCACATACACCAGTAACGTCATTGATTATTTTCAGTCAGACTTGCAAAAACAATTAAAACTTGTGCGGATGCGACTAACTGAGTTTAAAGGTAGTCGTTGGTTTTTAAACGAAGCTAATCAAAAAGCTGCTAATAAAGTCAGGTATAGAATATCCCAGCTCTGCTGTGATTTTAGAAAACTCAGATTCATTGATCAAGTTATCTCAAAATATACTAAAACTCGATGATAGAAGCAAGCTCCCTATGCTATAGTTGAATCAACCTGCAAATATACAACCATAACTGGGACTATTCAAACTTTCCAGCAAAATACCCAAAATCAAGTCCGGAAATCCCGAAAAAAAAAGCTCAAGGATAAAACCAATACAACAGCGATATTACCCAGATCGATTTTAAGCACATTTGCTCGTCTGCAAGTTGAATTAAGTCCCAATTCTGAACAAGATGTTGTTAAAAATTTCCGTAAGGCTAAAAAAGAACAATGATATCTATCAGATTTATTTTATTACTAGTTATCGTACCTCTGCTCACACATCAGCTATCAAAAGCATTGATAGTGAGTCCGCTGGTTGAACGTTTTAGAAGTTCGGAAGCAGTGCAAATCTTCCTCAATGCTGAAATGGAAGAAGAAGCACTAGAAGAACTGCAAAGATTTGAAGAAAAAATCAAATTTGAAAATCTCATTACCAAAGCACCTCCAATATCTTCTGAAGAGATTGGAAACCCATTTGAAGGAAAAAGCTGGAGAAATTGCTGAAGAATTTCGTGACGAAAGCTCAAATGCAATTAAAAATGTATTTGCAGATATGTTTCTCTGTGGGGGCTTTCATCTGGCTTTTGCTTGTGAGTAAACCTTCTATCGCTATTATCAAGGAATTTTTCGATAATCTTGTCTATGGTTTAAGTGATAGTGCTAAGGCATTTATTATCATTTTATTTACTGATATATTTGTCGGATTTCACTCTCCTCATGGCTGGGAAGTACTTCTAGAAGGGATATCACGTCATTGGGGATTACCCGCAAATCGCGATTTTATCTTCTTATTTATTGCCACATTTCCAGTGATTTTAGATACGATTTTCAAATACTGGATTTTCCGCTACTTAAACCGCATATCACCTTCTGCAGTCGCTACTTATCATAATATGAATGAGTAAGATTTGCGGGAGATGGGGAAATAAGGGGATAGGGGATTAATTTGATATGGTGATTTTTTGGATGAGAAAAATACTGGCAAATATTAGCATCAGTCTACCTATTGTGTTATTAATTTTTCTGGTGGGTATGCCATATTTAGCGAATCGGAAACTGAGTCCTTTAGCATGTCGGGTGACAAAGTGGAATTTACCAGTTTCCTTAGCCACCAAAAATCAAGTATTATCAACACCACAACAAAAAATAACACCGTCGCCAGTTCTCATCCCCAGATTACCCATTACTTGTTGTCAGGATGATCTCTCTTGTTTCGATGAAGTGATTTATAGAGGTGACAACGATAAATTACCAGATAAAAAAGCATTATTGACAGCAATTGATCGCAGTCTGCGATATTTGCCAACGGCTAATGTTGCTTATCAAGGATATCCAGTACCAGGAATTACACGCGATCGCATCCTCAAAAGTTTGCAAAGATTCCGCCAAATACTATTAAACACCAATTCGGCAGCACAATTGCATCAAGCTATCGAAAAAGAGTTTGTCTTATATCAGTCAATTGGTAATGACGCCAAAGGTTCAGTCTTATTCACCGCCTATTATGAACCACTTTATCAAGCCAGTCGCGTTCCTACAGCCGAGTATCGCTATCCCGTTTATCGAATACCTCCTGATTTAGACTCCTGGCCTCGTCCTCATCCTACACGTCTAGAATTAGAAGGAGCAGACGGTTTACAAGGCGCTAAAGGTAAGCTGCGGGGATTAGAGTTGTTTTGGTTTCGCGATCGCCTTGAACCATATCTAGCACAAATTGAAGGTTCTGCACGACTACAACTGACTGATGGTACTCAAACAACCATCGGTTATGCAGGTAATATCGCTTATAACTATAAAAGTATTGGGCGAGAATTAGTCAACGATGGCAAATTACCTAGAGAAGGTATAAATATGCCCATGATCCTCGATTATTTCCACCAGCATCCTCAAGAATTAAATATTTATATTCCTCGCGATCCTAGCTTTGTATTTTTTCAAGAAACTCAAGGTGCGCCAGCACAAGGTTCTATCAAAGCTGCACTAACAGCAGAGCGTTCAATTGCTACGGACAAATCACTTATGCCTCCTGGTGCTTTAGCATTAATTCATACTTCTATTCCCTTTGTCAATACCACTGGTAAAATTGAGCATCGCATTGTTAGTCGTTATGTACTCGATCAAGATACCGGAGGCGCAATTAAAGGTGCTGGTAGGGTAGATTATTTTTTAGGTACTGGTAAATTAGCAGGCGATCGCGCTGGTGTTACAGTCAGTAATGGCCAATTATTTTATTTATTACTCAAATCTCAGAAATAAATTAAGTAGAGCGGCGTCAATAATTAAAGGTTTGTAGTGTGGACTTTAGTCCTCATTTGTTCGCTACGCTAGCTAGTGCTGAAGAGGAGATGCTTTACATTACTTAACCTACTTTAATTTATTCTTGCCCACTTACTGAGGAACTAGAATCATAATTTGTCGTCATTGCTAATTATCGTCCTCAAGTGTTAATCTAGCTTTTCCTAATCAGACTCGGTAAATCAGAGCAAGTTCCTCGCTTGCGCTTAGGGGGGTGGGGTTCTTGTACGTCACTAATATGTATCAATTTTGGCATCATGTTTCCTATAACTATCAGTAGATATTACTGAAAAATACATAACATCAGAAATCTTAATTCAATGCTAATCAGCTTGTTGCTTGCGCTCAAGCTATCAGTCGTTAAGGGAATCTAAAGTGATCAAAATTTTAGTTGATGCTGATTTAATATTAGAAGTCTTGATGAATCGCCATAACTGTGTAGAACATGTCAGAGAATTATTAGATCAGGTACACCCATCTGTTCAAATGTATCTCACAGATATAGGGTGGCAAAAAATTTATGATTACGCCAGCCGTTTACGCAATATTCAAATAGCCGAAATAGTAGTTAGCTGGTTAGAAGAAAAAATTCAGATTTGTGCCATTGACCAAAACATTCTACACCAAGCACGCTCCTCACCCTTAAGGGATTTTGAATCGGCTGTAGAGTTAGTCTGTGCTAGTGATAACGGACTAGATGCAATTGTCACTCACAAACAAGATGATTTTGCCGAAGCTACCAATAAACTTTTGGTTTGGTCGATCGCAGAATTCTGGGTGCGTGCAACTCTAGAAACTCAGTTACAGACTACCATATCTAGTTAATTATGGCTGTTATACTATAGCGTTTCTCAGTTGGATGCAATACAAAATTATATCGTCGGCTGTAGGGGCACGGCACTGCCGTGCCCCTACGAGTGTATTGGACTCAACTTAACTTAAAAGTTTTAATCGAATAATTTGGGTGCTGTCAACAGATATTGAAAGTTTTTCTGCTGATTTTTGGGCGCAGGTTTTTTTTGGTGCTAGGATCTACGACTATAGATCAAAGAAAGCTGTAAGTGCTGTGAAACAAAAGCCAAAACCAAGGATCGCTTTGCTTCGTGAAAAGGCAGGGCTAACCCAGCTTGAGTTGTCCCGTCTTGTTGGCGTAACTGAAAGCACTATCCAGAACTGGGAAAGCGGTAGAACTGGGACAGAGCATATTGAAAGAATCATTAGGTTTTGCAAAGCCCTAAATTGCCAAATACAAGACCTAATCGAGTATGACACTGAGTTACCAGCAGATCCAGCAGCCAAACCAAGTTCCTTAAGTGAAATACATCATCTATTAGAAACTGAGGAACCTGTCTCAACTACCACTCCTGATGAGGATATTACTCCCAAACCAAAAGCGACGACTAATTGAAGCAGCAGTAGGGTGGATCTGTGTGAAAATTTTGCCAGAGTACGAGTAGTCTGACAACCTAAATTTGCTTGGTTTTTCGTAGTCAGGACTTTAGTCCTCAACAATACCAGGACTAAAATCCTGACTACAAGCCCCTTTGCTGCCATAAAGTATCAACAGACATAATTAGTCCTCAACAATACCAGGACTAAAGTCCTGACTATAAGCCCCTTTGCTGCCATAAAGTATCAACAGACACAAATTCATAGCCTCGTTGTAGTAGTTGAGGAATCAGGACTTCGATTGTAGCTGCAACATCTTGTCCGCCGCAAACACCGTCATGCAAAACAATCAGCGAGCCGTTTTCTACTTGGTTAACGACTCGCTGCACCACAGTGGCGACTCCCGGACGCACCCAGTCTTCTGGTACAACACTCCACATAACTGGACGGTAATTCCACTGACGAAACAATGTTAAAGTTTTGGGTGTAAATAAGCCATTGGGCGGTCGGACATCCAGTAGTTGTGCGGGTAGCAGATTGCAAGCATGATAAATCGCCACTTGGGTTTTTTCTAAACTATCCTTGAGTTCAGTTGGCGAGAGCAGAGGAAAAGAGCGATGATCATAGCCATGTAAACCGATCCAATGTCCGCGATCGCACACTTGTTTGGCTATCTCCGGTGAACGGTTAACACAAGCACCCAACCAAAAAAAACTGGCTGTCACCTGATAACGGTCTAAAACGGCTAATACTTCCCTTGTATATTGGGGATGGGGTCCATCATCAAACGTCAGAGCGATGGCTTTTAAATGGCGATCGCCTCTCCACAGACAATTGGGAAAAGTCGGTTGGAGAATACGGTAAACAATTGGGAACAGGGGCGCTAGCTGCATTTTGCATCTTGAAGTAAATCATAGCACCCTCCTCGCAAGCGAAGGTGGGGTTCTTCATATCTAATATTTTGTAACAAAAACTGTAACCAGAAGATGATTTCAACTTGAACCCGTCTAAATTAAGAAAAAATCTCAGGGTAATCCCTGAATTAACGGGTAATGTTGCTGAAGGATATACGAGATTACCAAATTCTATTTCTTTCCTTGTTTCTCATCTTGGGAATTGGGACAAGAGACTGGACACTAAAACCAGAATTAATTGGCGTGGCGATCGCCAGCTGTCTATCTACTCAATGCATATTATCCATGATTAAGCAAGAGTGGGAGAGTGGGGGACAAGCAGATAATTCCTCACCCCATTCTCTTGGTCTTCGCAGTGCGTTAATTACCTCATTGGGACTCAGTTTACTATTGCGGGCTGACCATTGGACGACAATGGCTGTAGCTGCAGTCAAGTGCGATCGCCAGTAAATTTATCTTTAACGTAGGCGATAAGCATTTTTTCAACCCAGCCAATTTTGGTATCATTACTGCCGTAGTCATCACCCCTGATGCTTGGGTTTCGCCAGGACAGTGGGGCGAAGACTGGTGGTATGGGCTGGTATTTATTGGTAGTGGTGGTATGATTTTGCAGCGAATCGGTCGCTGGGACACCACAGCCGCTTTTTTGGGTGCATATTCTCTGCTAGAAGCGATTCGCAATCTCTGGCTGGGTTGGACTTGGGATGTTTACTGTCATCGATTAATGAGCGGGTCTTTATTATTATTTGCCCTGTTTATGGTTACAAATCCTCGGTCAATTCCCAATGCCAGAATAGGACGTATAGTGTGGGCATTGTGCATCGCTGCATTAACATTTATCCTCCGGAATTATTTCTTTATCCCCACCGCAGTTTTCTGGGCACTATTTGCGCTGGCGCCTTTAACCATATTAGTAGATACTCTCTGGTTAGCCTCACGATTTTCTTGGCTCAGGGAAGAGGGGGGATGAATAATAATTTGTCGCTATTTTCCGACTCAGCACTCCTAATTCTTAATAAAATGAAGCCTCTTAGATTCTTAATTTCATTACTGCTGGTATTTGTAACTGTGTTGTGTTTTACACCTGCAGCTTGGGCATTTTGTGGATTTTATGTTTCCAAAGCTGATACAAAGCTGTACAATAAAGCCTCTCAGGTGGTGATTGCACGAGATGGCGATCGCACTGTCTTGACAATGGCGAATGATTTTCAGGGTGATGTTAAAGATTTTGCTGTTGTTATCCCTGTACCAACAGTCCTGCAAAAAGAGCAAGTTCGTGTTGCTGAACCGAAGATTATTGAGCATCTGGATGCTTTTAGTTAA
>CAVYXS010000135.1:0-5758 GCA_963772205.1 uncultured cyanobacterium | reverse complement strand
GTTATATTGCTCCTGGACATTAGGGAGCAAGATGCTCCCACTACAAATTTTATGAAGGCAAACTTGGGATGCTCCCTGGCAACTAGTTACCCCAGTCCTTGGGGTGTGCAAAATTTTAAATTTTGGTGGTTGAATTTGAGATTCCCAGGCTCTACCTGGGAATTCTTATTTTGTAGAGAATCTTAAATCTCAAACCTCAACTTCTCATAATTCAGCAATGTCAGTCTTCACAACTCACCGAACAGCTAAAAAATCTTTTCATACAGAGGACAGTGATACTCAACAGCCCAGTGATAATGCTGCTGTAATGGTAAAGTTACGCTCAGTAACAAAGACCTATACCAACGGCTGTCATGCTTTGTTGGATGTAAACTTAGATATCAAACACAAAGAATTTTTGTTTATTACAGGGCCAAGTGGTTCTGGTAAATCAACACTGTTGAAACTACTCTATGGCCAGGAGTTAGCCACACAGGGAGAAGTCATTATTGATGAATCGAATGTAGCGGGTTTAAAGGGCGATCGCTTGTCATTATTACGGCGACGGATTGGCATTGTCTTTCAAGACTATAAACTGATTCCCCAGCGGACAGTCGCCGAAAATGTGACTTTTGTACTACAAGCTCAAGGCTACACTCGTAAGGAAATTCAACGCCGTTTAGAACCTACTCTCAAATTGGTAGGTTTGCTTTCTAAAGCTGATTGTTTTCCCGATCAACTTTCTGGGGGTGAACAACAGCGGGTAAGTATTGCGCGGGCGATTGTGGGAACACCACCACTGCTGTTGGCAGATGAGCCGACTGGAAACCTCGATCCAGATAATTCTTGGCAAATAATGCAAATTCTTCAGAAGTTAAATTCTTTTGGCGCAACAGTAATTGTGACTACCCATGATGAACAACTCGTGCGACGGTGCAATCATCCAGTGGTACAAGTCCGGAATGGACAGCTTTATCAAAAATAGTCAAGGGTCAAGATTCAAGAACTTTGGACTTTTGACTTTTAACTCTTGACTCCACATGGCGCAACGGAGTAGCTCTGGACAATGGTAGCACTTGCAAGGGTTCAAGGGCTTGCAAACTCTCGAAAGCTGCTTCTCGAATTACGGCTGACTGTTCCTGACTAAGTAGGAGTCGTAAACATTCAACGATATTTTGCTGCACAGAAGAATCAACTCGCCCACGTGTGATGAATTTAGTCAGCTGCTGTACGGCAATCAAACGCTTTAAGGGGTCGGGTTCGGTTAACAAGACTAACAACTGATCAAGTTGGTCTTCTTCTCGTCTACCATAAAAAGTGACGCTTTGCCAGACTAACAAAATTAAAGTTAACAGAGTTCCTAAACCTTGTAAAATAGCACCAGCAGCAATCCAGGGGCTGTTAGCATCAACCCAGATTGCTACGGCCATATAAGTACTGAGGGTAGCAATACCGCCACTAGTAACAGCTAAGACTAAGCGACGATTTGGACTGTTGAAAAACTGCCGAATCAAAGACCAGTGCCTTTGCCAGTCCAACTTCTGGATTGAATAAACTAATAACATTACCCCAACGCCGCTCAACAGAGCCAACAGAAGTTTCCAGTTCCACAGCAGCATAGCAACGATGATTGTCAGGAATCCAAGAATGCCTCCAGGCCCTGAGAAACGCTGGAAATTTCGCTGCTTTGGGACTCCTGTCTTGAACCCTGGAAGCGACCAGTTAGTAAGCTGGTTGATTAATTGCTGCCATGAAGACGAAGCCTGTGCCACGGTGTTTACCTACTCAATTACAAGATTCCTTAAATATATAATTTTTACCAGAGGTGAGAAAAGTCTACCATGAGTCAACAATTATCAACTTCATTGTTTACTCATGTTGTCAAGAAAAATTTATAATACTCTATAACAATACCTGGAAAGGGGCGGGGTAGAGGGATTTCGTGATTGAGTGTTTAACTTGGTCAGTTAAAAACAAAAACGAAAGTTATCTACCGTGAATTGACCATCAAAGGCAGCGAAGGTAACGGAATGGATCTCATTCGCTGTGACAGATAATAGCGTATTAGGGGGTATTACGGAGTCAGAATTGGCAAGATTGGCTCCTGGTAATATTGTTTGGGCTAGTAAATGGCGATCGCGTCCGTAGGCGGAAAGTACTAGGCGCTGGGAACTGGTAACAAAAGCACTAACTGACTTAACAGGACGTAAGAAAGTGGCTTCTAAAAATCCGCTCTTGGGTGATCCCATTAAAACATTCAGCCCAGAATAGCTGGGAAATGCTGGATTTGAGGGCTGTATTGCTAGAGAATTTTGAAAAATGACCCCCCACTGCTCATACTGGCGTTCCACAGCTTCAAAACATTTCAAATCTTTCAAGTCTAAAGAAATACAAGTAGGTACAACTGCCTGATCTTGGTCAACTAATTCCTGGACTTGATCGTGCCACGCCGACGTTATAACTTGCTTTTTTAGCTTACAACTGTCAAGCGCAAATTTAGCGTCTTCAACCGTTGATAATTTAGTTGATTGAAGAATAGCTTGTTTTACCATGACATTTAGCTCTACCATTGTCTAAAAAATAATCAGATTAATAATTTTACAAAAGACTATTTTTTCTGTAGGCATAACTAGAATTAATAGCTTTTATTTCTGAGTGTTTTGACTAAAACTGTTCCCGATTTAATTTGCACTATTAGGCTGGGCTTAATGCCAAACCCACAAGAGATTAATTTTTGTGAAATGCAAATTAAAAGATTTACAGGTTCTGCTAAACACTTAAAACTCTCTGTGATGTTTCCGATAGAGTACCATAAAAAAAGGTCTACCAGCATCATGACTAAAGTAGTCCTGAGTATCACCATAAATCCTTACAGGCTAGTAATTATCAGGATACTTGCCCAGGAATAATCAAAAAATAATCACTGAAACTTTACAAGTAATGCAATAATTTCACATCAACTTAATCTAACTATGGTAAGAAGTTAAAGAATGATTGATTAGTCGATAATAGTGGGAAAAGTGGGAAAAGTGAGGTTTGAACCCAATAAGTAAGTATTTGGGAATGAGACCAATGTCACCCACAGCAAGCAACCACAACAATTAATTAAAAATACCTATGTTTCAGCCATTAGGATTTGAGCAACGTTCCATAATTACCTCACTAGGCAGAATTGTCTACTACACTGCTAATGGCGCACTTTGGCAGGATGATGTGAGTGCAAAAGGCGATCGCGAAACTTTGGTGTTTCTGCACGGCTTTGGTGGTGGGTCTTCTAGTTATGAGTGGTCGAAAGTTTATCCCGCTTTTGCTGCTGAATATCGCGTCATTGCGCCAGATTTACTCGGTTGGGGTAGATCTGAGCATCCAGTACGGAATTACACGATTGAAGATTATTTGACGACGATTCGCGAGTTTTTAGAGCAAACTTGTACAGGACCTGTAACGGTGATCGCCTCTTCTCTAACGGCGGCGTTGACAATTCGAGTAGCGATCGCCCATCCCAATTTATTCAAGTCTTTAATTCTCACCACACCCGCCGGACTTTCCGACTTTGGATCGAGACTACTCCCGCAGTTTTTTTGCTCAGTTAGTCAGTGTTCCCATTTTTGACCGCTTGTTGTATAGTGCCGGTATTGCTACTAGTGGTGGTATTCGCACTTTTCTAGAGCAAAGGCAATTTGCCCAGTCTAGTCGTGTCTACCAGGAGATTGTCGATGCTTATCTAGAATCGGCGCAGCACCCAAATGCTGAGTATGCAGCCCTATCTTTTGTACGCGGTGATTTATCCTTTGATTTGTCCCTTTACATTCAACAACTGAAAACTCCCACCGCTATTATCTGGGGGCAAAAATCCCAATTTACAGGACCTGAAATTGGACGCCGCCTAGCTGAGATTAATCCCCAAGCAATCCAATTTTTTCAACCCCTAGAAGATGTGGGGTTAACACCACAATTAGAACTCCCAGCGGTAACAATTGGGTTGATTCGACGATTTTTGCCTTTACTTAAGTAGTGTTGGGGATTAGGGAGAATAATAACTCCCAATTCAGCACTCAGCACTCAGTTTAGACTTTCTGCGTGAGTTGGTGATGACTAACTCCAACTCCCATCCAGGAAGCTGCTGTACTGATTGACTAATTCGGCGGATATCCTCGGAAGCGTTTAAACTCAAAGTTTCCCTTGTCCTGACTGTAGCAGCAACAACTTTTGTATCATTAACGGCTACCAAGTCAATAGCACAGCCGGCCAGGGTTGCAGGTAATTTTTCTGGAGCAGGATAGATGGTTACAGAATATCCTTTTTGACGGTATTCTCTGGCAAGCTTTAGCAGTCGCCGATGCTTTAGGTGATTTTGATGCTGCTCTTTCATAAAATTTACTGTTTCTGTCCTGGCAGGAGAGTAGCAATTAATGCCTTGATTTTAAAGCAAACCTTTATTTAAATATGTGTCTGTAAGTACATAACATCAGGATACTTAAGTAAGTAGGTGAAAAGATCATGATTTGTGCCGAAAATAGGGGCTATTCCCCAGTACCTAGTCCCTATTCCCCAGTACCTATCAATGTAAATCCCCAGGATCGGGCGCAATTTCAATTTTAATGTGCAAAAATTCTTTACTCTGGGCAAATCCTTCTGCTAAAGCAGGCGATATCCCCTTAAGTCTAAAAGATCCATTAAGGTTGCGTCTACGGCTGATGAAATCGGTAATTTGATAGTCATCAACATAAATTAGACCATTCAATGCGTCGCGAATGGGCTTGACTATATTGTCGCTATCTGGAACAGCAGACTCATCGCCAGAGACTACATCATAAAAATGAGTAATCACAACCTTTAAAAGATCACCTAAGGGTGGATTTCCTTTCCAGGAAGACTCAGCAGGTACTACGAACTTGGTTTTTCCAAGTTTGTAGGCGCTTGCGTTCTTTAGTTTGGTGAGAAACTGGTTTACCAATGACGACAAAATCAAAGGGTAGCATGAAGAAATTCTCACTGATAAATTCAACTATTAACAGTCGTCATCCAAGTTTGTATTTTCAATTTTGTATTTTCGATTGATCCTCACATAATTTTGGATTTTGGATATTAGATTCTTTTGTTCAATCCCAAATCTAAAATCTAAAATTCGATCAGGAAGGTAATGTTGACCAAATCAATCGAAGTTGTCTGTCACTTTGAGTAGAAAAAAAATACCATAATCCCTGCTGATTAGGAGCTAAAAACATTTACGCTAACTCTATCAGTAGGTGAACCCTATAATAAAACTCAGTAAAATTCGGTGTGAACAATGCTCATGATTTGGTGGTTTCTGCATCCCTACTGCTCTAGCGCCAAGATTATATTTGTATGAATAAGCACAATGTCAACTCCATGCTTACACAATAACATATTAAACTAATGAACAACAACATAGATGAAAATTGATGCTTAATTTCAACATCTTGCAGAAGTTCAGCAGCGAGTTTAAATTTAACTAATAATTAACTAGACTTAATTCTCCCATAATTTTTTGGCTGTTAATCATACCTAATTAATTAAAAAAATGCCCCCCTTTATGGGAGGCTATGGGATAGGTATTTTGACGAAAAAAGGAATGCTATTTATCTTTTAACCTAAGATCGATGACAGTGGCATTGAAATTATAGTTAAATCCTTCTAATTCAAATGGCATACCAATTTTTACTTTACTGTTACCGATGACAGGTCCTGTTTCAGTAACTTGAGCTTTACCTTCTAAAGTCAAAAGCATATCTGTACTAAAATTATTGGATCTGGG
>CAVYXS010000134.1:0-4138 GCA_963772205.1 uncultured cyanobacterium | reverse complement strand
CGGTTTGAAATTATAGGTAAATAACATAAATGCAGTGTAAGCCACCATAAATAAACGACTGATGGTGTATAAAAACCATTGATGCTAAGTAAACCATGAGCCATTAAATTTCTTAAATTAGAGCCAAATCCTTTGCGGTTTAATAAACCTATTAAATCAAAAGCAATATCTTCTCCAAAAATTGCTTGTAAATCTGCTTCATGTTTATCAAATAGTACGCTCATTATGTATTCATCTTGTATGCCTTTGTCGAGCCAAGATGTAATATTTCCTCTGCGTTTGACAAGGCAACGGAGAGAATGTTCTATTTGAGGAATTAAAAGATGTGCTGCAATTAAAAAATCACCAGTTAAACCTGCATAAAGACCTCTAGCATATATCTCTTCACGTCCTCTGGGAACAAAAGGATTATTAGTAACAATTTCATAAAAATCACTAACTTTAACATAATGTTCTAAATTAATTTGATATCTGGCTGGCTCAATGATAGCTTGAGCTTGAACTTGTTGATACCAGATAGCAGTTCTATACATTTCATCTTTAAAAGACGGATTATTTCCTACTATTTTACCCATCTCATTGATGTAAACTGGAGGAAAAATCATCCTAAATGTACTTTTAGTAATTAGCTCTTGAGTTTGTTGTTTAATCTTAGATACATTAGTAGGTTGAAACAGAAACGCTAAAATATAAAGAGCTTCGTGTAACTCTTTATTTTTAACTTGTTCCATAACTTGTCCAGCAATATCATTAATATCTATCTGCTGAGGAAAAGATTGTAGTTCTGTAGTGGATTTTTGTTGATAGTCTAGTAAAGTTGTATGTATTTGTTGTATACGAGTTTGATTACCTCCAATATTTGTTAATGCTTCGATAGCCTTGATTAAGAAATGAGATGCGGCTAGATAGCTTGCAGGTGTTTGGTTAATTTTACCTTCGGCTTCTTTTACATAGGTTTCGGCATAAGATAAAGATGCAGAGCGTTCTTGGTTATCATCTTGGTTTTTTCGATGCCAGCGAATGGCTATTTCCCAATAGTTTCTTGCTTTATGCCAATCATGCTCTGTTTCGGCTCGACGTGCTGCCTTTTCTGAAATAGCGGCATATTTTAATGGATCTCCTTTTGTGAATTCCTGTAGGAGTTCCATCAATTTTGCAGATAGAAAAGAGAGGTCTTCTCCGTTATACTTGTCCAATACACTTTCGATATAAGTAATAACTTTATCTTTGTGACTCTTCTGGTTAGCTTGATAAGCTAAACGAATTGCCCGTTCAATTCTCTCTACTGATAATGTCCAATTCTCTGGGTTATCTAATAATTTAGCTGCTTCTAAATAAGAATCAATTGCAATTTGTGCCATGCGATAGTCACGGTTACGTATCCAAATAATATCTGCTATTCTCCCTTGAAGTTCGTAATCAGATATTTCTGACACCCACTCTTTCATAACTGCTAAATATTCATTACTAATATCACTAATAAAATCCATGTAATAGAAAGGCTGTTCAGTAGACTCGGATTTTAATGTGGGAGATGTAATTCCTGATAGTACCGCTAAAGTAACTTGGAGTTCAGTATTACCCTGTTGTTCAGCTTCCTGGGATTTAAGCCAAAATAAACGTGAATAGTGATTGCAAGTTCTTTCTTCTGAATTGTTAACAACTTCTTCCCAGTTACAGTTAATAAAATTATCTTTTGATAAAGCAATATTTGGAAATGATGAATCCATAATTTTTACCCTCCTTTAATAATCTTCATTTCTTCAGCAGTCAGCCCATACAAATGAGCAACCCTATCATGTATCTCTGCTTCCCAATCCTCTAAACCCTGACCTTTGGTATCAAGGCATTTTTGCACTAGGTTTTCTATGGCTAGGCATTCTGTTTTGGAAGCGTTGGGGATAGAAAGCTGAGAGACATACATAGGTTTATACTCTAAAAAACCTCCTTGTCTAGTTGCTGCACTTTGAGAAACTAAATACTGAGTTACCTGACAATTAAGAATACCGAGTAAATATTTACTATCTGAAGCTATTAAGTTAGCTGGTGCGCTTAAATAATATCCTGCTTTGGCAAAGGTAAAATTAGGCTTAGTTGATAAATTACCCCAAACGATTTGAACTTTTTCAAACTCTTGCCAATATTTACAAGAGCGTAATTCCCAAAAATATTTGCCTTGATCATCTCTGTTAATTAACCGTTCTTTAAAAGAATTGAGAAAAGCATAAATAGCAGGATATGTTTTAGCAAATATCTTCTCTGCTTCCTTTTCAGGCTTATCACTCCAAGGATGCTTTTTATTTTCTGATGACTCAATTTTAATTAAATACTGTTCTGCAAAATCCACACACCATCGCTTAACATCCCGTCCCCTTAAAAACGGTTTCAACACCTCAGCCGAAGATTCATGCTCTGCAATCAACCTATCCCGTGTCGCTCTATCAACAACAAATGCCTCATTTAAACCTGTCAAAATTCCTCTATAAAACCTTCCATTCACATACTCACCCAACGGAGTACCTGCACTTCTTAACTTATCCAGCAACCGCAACACAGCAGGAGACTCTAACCGCCACCCATCAGATCCTAATTCCTTCTGAGGCATATAAAAACTTTGGTTTTTATACACCAAATTAAACTCATCAACAGACTTGCCAACTTCCCAATTTAGCACACGGGCTTGATGATTGTTTGGCTTACTCTTGCTGACTAAAATAATGCTAGGGTATGCGATCGCCTCAAATACTGGTGCATCCCCAAAATCAATCAACACCTGGACTTGTGACTTTTCCCCTAAAAATTTACGCAGTTTCTCACCATAGCCTGCACGAAAGTATTTGTTAGACGTAATGTAAGACAAATGCCCTCCAGACTTGAGTAGCCTAAACCCACGCTCATAAAAGTAAACAAAGAGGTCACATACCCCGGTGTAACATTCATATTCTGCTTGCAAGGCTGGCTTGAGTTCTTTAATCTGCTCTTGTCTCACATAAGGTGGATTCCCAATCATAATATCAAACCCACCCTGCTGCTGAAACACCTCATTAAAATGCAGATGCCACTGGAAGAAGTTAAGCGATCGCATCCCCTTTTCCACCTCAGCCGCAAACTTACCCAACTCAGCCAACTTATCAGCAATCTGTTGACGTTCCTTTTCCTGAGCCTTGCTGACTTTGCCCTTCATCAGCTTAATTTTGTTTTCTAATTCCCTCTGCTTGCCGAACCAGAAGGAATGACGATCAGCGATCGCAACTCGAAACACATTCTTTTCAGCGGCTATAATCCTGTCCCTAAGTGCCTTGCGTTCCTCAGCATGAGCCTCAAAATACTGATGTTGCAAGTCTATTAGAGGCTGAATAGCTGATTGTACGGGGGTGACGTTCAACTCAAGCTGCTGCTTATCTTTGGTGGGGTCAGGAATAAGCTGCTCACCATGAATAGTAGAAATGAGCGAATCCCCACACATTAGCTTGTAATCCAGGTTGGGCAGTGGTTCCACATCATCAATTTCAGGAATATCCACCACCAGCGATAACCACATCCGCAGCTTGGCAATTTCCACCGCTTCAGGCTTAATGTCCACACCATAGAGATTATTAGCAATAATGTCCCGCTTCCATTGACTGATAGTGAGACTACCCCGCTCTACAGTCATACCTTCCCGGTGAGCGATCGCTTGTTTGACTGACAAAATTACCTGCATCATCCCCATTGGGAAAGCACCAGAACCCACAGCCGGGTCACAGATTTTGACAGATTCTAGAGCTTTTTTTAACTTTTTCGCCTGTTCTTTGGTCAACAGTTGGTTAATATCCTGTCCTGGTAGTTCAGAGTCATATTCTGTAAGCCTTCTGACTGCTTCCAAGTCCATACCTGTTTGGTCTGCCAAGTAACGACTCAAGGATTCCACACACATGAACTGAACAATATCTCTGGGAGTATAGAAAGTACCGCTTTTCCCCCGTTCCTCAGATGCCAACATATTCTCGAATACTTTACCCAGCATCTCCGGATCCGACGGCGACATCTCCATCACCCTGAACGTTTTCGGAAACGGTGAAGTTATAGCTGTTAAAGAACCTGAGAATACCTTTATCGCCACTGGGGTCAAACAGAGAATTAGGTAATTCGATTTGAG
>CAVYXS010000133.1:0-6089 GCA_963772205.1 uncultured cyanobacterium | reverse complement strand
ATGGATTCATCCCAGGAAACGGATTTTGCATACGTAGTTGTCTCTCTCTTTCCTGTTATTATTGTATCTTTGCTTTAAAAAGCTGAGTTTCGCGTATCCCGCGAGGTTTTATAATTTTCTCGTCATTTCAAACAATTGCTTGGCATTACTACCCAAAAAAGCATCAAACAGTTTTTGCTTTCCTGGTTCTACTTCCACAAAATAGCGTTGGGCTATTTCATAATAGGCATAAGTCCAGGGTATCTGAATTTCTGCACCGCTAATATCATCTAACACTGTTACCATTTCTGTTACTGCTTGCGTTGCTGTTTGACGCAAACCACAGCTAATATTACCTTCTATCTCGGCTTTCATGGGGACATCTAGGTTAGCCAAACCACGGGCTGTAGTATCTATATCTGGATATGCGGCTGTGTTCTGACGGTTAACGTAGCCTGTGAAGTGGTTAACAGCATAACCGTGCAGCAGTACCCAAGCACCATATTGAGTGATATTATTTACTTCTTCCACTAGAGAACGTTTGGGAGGTTGCCAAGGACGAGTGAAGGCTTTGTGCAGTTTTTGGGCAGATAAATCTTCGATAGAAATAGGGTGAGTTAGTAAATTTACTTTTATGTTTACTACTGTTTCTTGTATGAGTTGAGCAATATGGGTAGGTAATTCATCCACAATTAACTCACTAATAAACAGCTTAGGTAAATCAAACTCTTCTTGGAGTGGGTGACGATAGTGACGGGCGTAAAGATGAGTTTGGGCAAAAGTATACTCGCCAGTCGCCACGTAACCCAAAGCTTCTGCAAGTTGTCCTAGGTAGTCAATGCCTAGGTTAACTTTACCTTGTGGGGTATCTACCAACAAACGCAAAGACCGCAAAGCAATATGATCATTAGCAACAGTCCCACCTGCAGCCGTAATCATTTGCTGATAGGTACGGGCATGACTTACCCTGTTACTATATTCTTGCCAAAGTAATGAAAAAAGATCAAGGGCTATTTCGGGTTTCATAGGTCAAGAATTAAGACTAAATAGACCATGCGGTAGGGCACGGCAGTGCCGTGCCCCTACAATAATATGTGGTTCAATGAACTTAAAATTCCTGTAACACATCCTCAAGAATCTCTTGGGCGATGTGAATTTGTTCGCTGTCTATAACCAAAGGCGGACAAAAACGAATTGCGGCTTTACCGCAACCTAGTAACAATAAACCCCGCAAAAATGCTTCTTGAATAATGCGATCGCGCAATTTATGATCAAGATTACCTTCCTCATCCAGTAAATCCACCGCTACCATTAAACCTTTACCTCTTGGCGGGGACATTTTGGGAAATTTTGTATGTAATTGCGTTAATCCGGTTTGTAATATCTCTCCCATGTGAGAGGCGTTGGCGATTAAACCAGTTTCCAACAGTCGCAGGGTAGTAATACCAGCAACACAAGCAACCGGATTACCACCAAATGTGGTAGCATGGGAGCCGGGAGGCCATGTCATTAACTCTGGGCGAGAAAGTATCGCGCCTAATGGTAGTCCACTAGCAATACCTTTAGCTGTAGTAATAATATCCGGCATGACGCCCCAATGCTCGATAGCAAATAAACGACCGGTGCGCCCCATTCCTGATTGCACTTCATCAACTACCATGAGGATGCCATAGTGATCGCATATTTCCCGTATTCGCTGTAAAAAACCATCCTCAGGGACGATGTAGCCTCCCTCTCCTTGAATGGCTTCTACGACGATTGCGGCTACTTCTTGGGGTGGTAAAGTTGTCGTAAATAGCTGTTTTTCTAAATAATCTAAACTGGCGTGAGTACCGTAGGGAATATGAGTTACCCCAGGAACTAGCGGACCAAAATTTGCTCGCTGTACGATTTTGGAAGCCGTCAAAGACATCGCCCCATAGGTGCGCCCGTGGAATGCACCAAAGCAGGCGACAATCAGGGAACGTTTGGTGTAATATCTTGCTAATTTAATTGCCCCTTCGTTAGACTCCGCGCCAGAATTGGTAAAAAATACCTTTGCGCCGTCAGGGAAGGGGGCGCGGGCGGCTAATTGTTCTGCTAATTCTACCATCGGTTCATAATAAAAATCAGTCCCCGACATGTGCAGTAACCGCGCCGATTGGCTTTGAATAGCTTGAACTACTTCTGGGTGCGAGTGTCCGGTATTGGTAACGGCGATACCTGCAGTTAAATCAAGAAATACATTACCATCAACATCTTCCACCATACAGCCCTCACCACGAGCTATCACCAAGGGATAATCACGGGTGTATGAAGGTGATGTCACAGCGCGATCGCGTTCTATAATAGCTTGAGCGCGAGAGCCGGGTAAGGTTGTTACCAAACGGGGTACACGCGGTAACCCTAGATTAACAGGGATACTTAACATTGTTTTTTTTAGATTATTTTAAGATAATTTCTGATTAAACTCTGAGGTTTAAATGATTACAGTATCTTTTGATTCATTTATTTGCTGGGTGAATTAACATCAGGAAAAATTCACAATTTTCAATTTAAGCTTCACAATTCCATTGCACGAAAAAATCTTTGGGCATAGGGCATTGGTGAATCTTTACTATGCCCCATGCCCCATGCCCTAAAACTCTATCCCGCAAGTGGCGTGGAGTTTTTTATTTAAATTCTTCTATAAGTTGCAAGATATTATGCTCAATTTTCCCCAAAGCTTCTTGAGGCGAAGTTTTATCTATATCATGTACTAGCCAATAATCAATAACATCTATCCATTGAGGAAAACGCTCCTTCATCAGCGGTTTATGTTCCGATTCATCTAATGCAATAATCCTATTTGCTGTCTTAAAGTCTGGCTCAATTGCTGGCTGCGGAAAGCGCTCGTCATCAGGTACAGTCACCAAGCGCACTGCTAAAGCCTCAACTGCATAATGAGAAATTGCTCCCACATTATTTACACCCAATTCTACAGCCAGTCCTCGTGAATCTGCTTGCCAATCTAACCCGTATTTAATAGCCAACCAATTAAACAAATGTTCAGCAAAACGACTGCGGTAATAATTACCTGTACAAAGAAATAAGATTTTTTGCATATCAAATTAATTTCGACGAATTGATATTATGACCATCTCTATGACGACCAAATAATGTCAAAATATTTACTTCTTATTTCTCTGTGTTTTTTGCCCCTCTGCGTCTACAATTTCCCAAATTTTTTTCCATCTCAAACGCCGTTGCCCGGATACTGCAAGCTTCTGGAAAAGCCAACAGTATCCAGCAGAAGCAACTGCGCTCCAAATCGATCTATCTAAACAGTATCTGCTCTTGGAGTAGATACACCCTAATTAATCCGTAGAAATACAGTAAAGCTTTCAAGCTAACTGAATACGAACAAAAATGACACAACCTAAACTGACACAACCCCATTTGTAAACTTTTAAAACTATGCGTACAGACTCGATATTAACTACGGTTATCTATTTGAGCGCGTTGTAAACTGCCAGAGAAGTCAACATAAACACTCTTCCATTCTGTAAATACATCTAAAGCAGTAGTACCAGCTTCTCGATGTCCATTGCCGGTTTGTTTAACACCACCAAAAGGCAAATGTACCTCTGCACCGATAGTTGGACCATTAATATAAGTGATCCCCGCTTCGATGTCACGCATAGCAGTAAAAGCCCGGTTAATATCGCGAGTATAAACTGAAGAAGAAAGACCGTAATTGGTGTCATTCAAAACTGCGATCGCATCTTCAAAAGAGCTAACCTCAATTAATGCAACTACTGGCCCAAATATCTCTTCACGAGCAACGCGCATATCAGGGGTTACACTATCTAAAATGGTTGGTTGAAAGAAGTAACCGTTTTTTAATTCACCCTCATTTGCAATTTCCCCACCAATTAATATTTGTGCGCCTTCTTCACGGGCAATATCCAGATATTTGCTGACTCGTTGCAGTTGTGCTTGATTGATTAATGGGCCTATCTCTGTATTTGGGTCAGTACCAGCACCCAAGCGCAATTTGCTGGTACGCTCATAAAGCATAGCTGTAAATTTTTCTTTGATGTCGCGATGCAAAATCAGGCGACTAGTAGCTGTACAACGTTGACCGGCGGTGCCAAATGCACCCCAAATAGCGCCATCTAGAGCCAGTTCTAAGTCAGCATCTTCCATCACCACTTGGGCATTTTTACCGCCCATTTCCAGACAAACACGTTTGTGAGTGCGCCCGCAAGTAGCGCCGACAAACGCGCCAGTTGCCGATGAACCGGTAAAAGACACCAAATCAACATCAGGATGCTCAACTAAAGCTTTCCCTGCTTCTTCTCCTACCCCATGCACCAAATTAATCACGCCTGGTGGTAAACCAGCTGCTGCAAAAATCTCAATTAGTTTTGTGGCACAGGCGGGGGTGTCTTCAGCGGGTTTGAGAATGACTGTATTCCCACAAACCAAAGCCGGCATAGCTTTCCAGCAGGGAATAGCGATGGGGAAATTCCAAGGAGTAATTAAAGCACAAACCCCTATCGGTGTCCGCACCGTCATAGCGAATTTGTTGGGCATTTCTGATGGTGTAGTTTGTCCAAATAATCGCCGTCCCTCGCCAGCACTGTAAAAGGCACAGTCGATACCTTCTTGCACATCTCCCCGTGCTTCCGTCAGGGGTTTACCCATTTCTTGACTGATTAACTGCGCCAGTTCTTCTTTGTGCTGAAGTAAAATTTCCCCGACGCGAAAGACATATTCGGCTCTGGCTGGGGCTGGAACTTTGCGCCAACTGCGGTAGGCTTTGCGAGCGGCGGCTACTGCTATATCTACATCATTGGCTAAGGAACGGGGAAACGTCGCCACAACTTCAGTCACTAAAGCCGGGTTGCGACTTTCGAGGGTGATTCCCGTTGCTGCACTCAACCACTCACCATCAATATAATTGTGGCAAATGAGATCAGTTGTCATCTCCGGCTTGTAGTCCATGGGAACTTTTGCACTCAGTGTGGCTTGTTTTTGAGGTGATCGTCAAGTGTCCGATAGCAGGAAAAAAGGCTTGTCTGGTATCGGCTCAATAAGTAGGGGTAGCAGAGGAAAATAAGTGAAACGGGGTACACACAGTGTCATAGAATAGGACACATGAACAATACCTTTGCCAAAATAAGAGCCTAGATAAATTTTGCCAGTTTTGTCAAAATTAAGCATACATAAGCGTTTTGATGGAAAGGTAGTTTTAAATCTGAAACCCTTATCCTACCGTCAATACGTTAAAAAACCCTTGTGGGAAACCTAGAAGGAATTTTTAGGACTGATTGTTTTTGCCAAGCTGAGTGAGAAATGGGAGTTAATGGTTAAAGCATCATCATCTCACCCTCGTAAATTGGCGAAGGTATTGTTCTTCAGATGACAATTTTAGGTCACTAGAAAATATAATTACATGACTACGAGCATTAGTTTTAAGATTGGTTTTGACCAAAATAACTATATTTAGGGGTTGGGCAAATTCCTTGTGAAGGAGAGTGCATTGATAAACATCAGTTTGGATTTCATCCTCTATGCTGCTTTTACATAAATACTTGTCAGGTATATTACGATAGTCAATTTTATCACCGTATTTACGACGAGAGCGTTTACTGGAGTCAGGATTTTCATAAGGGACGTATAATGCTGAATCATGGCGTAACTTGGAAATTATGTGCAAGTTGACTTGCCGAGCCATTTGCAAAGCATTATTGTTACCAAAATGACCATCTAATACCAAGTATGTTAGAGGAATACTGTATGAAAGAACCTCAACATCGTCCGATAACTACCACCAACGCCTGCCCAACGAGAAATTCCTAACATCGTCACTCGGCCACTCATTGCTAACATGGCCAGGATTATCTGGTTCAATTGCCGCATCGTTGTAGCGTTTATCTGTGGTAATAAGCATTGTAGCAGTGATAAGATATCGAGCATGGGCTGTTCGTGGGTTTTGAGTTGTCGTTTGGGAAGACAACAACTCTACTACGTCAGCCCTATCTCTTCATACTCTTTTTTTGGCGAAGGTATTGAATTACTGAAAGCCATTTTGGCATCCTCATCATCATGATCAACGTTTGTTATATCTATGCTGCCAAAATTTG
>CAVYXS010000132.1:0-8336 GCA_963772205.1 uncultured cyanobacterium | reverse complement strand
ATTGACTCAGAACTTTATACTCAACTGTAGGATCGAGAATCCACAGTAGCAGCTTTCGGGGCTTGACGCTAGATTGACTTTGAGTTGGGGGCACTGACTTTGAGTCTGGAGCAAGTAAATAGCAAAATAAAGACGCGAAGAATATCGCGTCTTTCTCGTCTTTGCCTCTTTGTCGAAATTTATAGGAAAATCGTGTTTACTGTGCAACTTTCCGCATTTTTCTTAAATACATTATGTAAATTGACAGAAGTGATGTTAATACGTGAATCTGCTTAAATTTGCGGAATTCCTTCCCAGATTTCCGTATAAATAACATGAGCATTTTTACGAGATTATGTTAGTCAAATACGTTACCAAGGCACTGTTAGTCTGTCTCATTAATTTTGATAGTTTCTTAAGAAGGCAGTAGGCAATGGGCAGTAGGCAGTAGGGAATCCCCATAAATAAATTTAGTAGGGGCACGGCAGTGCCGTGCCCTTGCGAGTGTATTGGACTCAACCGATAATCGCTATAGTTTGATTTTTTTATGCCTACCTACTTAGTCACCACTACCCTGCGGCTTTGAGCGTAGCTCCATGTCATGCGGAAGCAAATGTCACTGATTACTGACAAAAACTCTCTCCCCTTGAGTGGGTGGAGTTTTTTCTCTTGAATTATCTGCTGTAGGGCTAGGGAAAAACCTATCTGACAGTGGACATTGACAGCTATTTTAAGCTAAAGTTGTAATGAGTTTGTTTTAGATTAGGGTGTGGCAAGGCAACCGTCAAGTAGAGAAAATCATAGCCTGTGATATCCGCAGCAATCAAAAGCAATCACACAGGTAGAGGTGAAAAGGCGGTATGTAATATTTTCGCAAATAAGAATAACCAATAACCCTGAAAATGGGAAAATTACCCCAACAGTTAACAAGCTTAGAATATGCAAAAACCAGCGATATCTACACAACCAATTCGTTCCCTAGAAGATGCTCTGGAGCGGTGTCAAGTGCTGGGTATGCGCGTTAGTCGCCAGCGGCGCTTTATTTTAGAACTACTTTGGCAAGCGAATGAACATCTCTCTGCCAGAGAGATTTATGATCGTTTAAACCACCAAGGTAAAGATATTGGTCACACCTCAGTTTATCAAAATTTAGAAGCATTATCTAGTCAAGGAATCATTGAATGTATTGAACACTGCGACGGTCGTTTATACGGTAATATCAGTGATTCTCACAGTCATGTAAATTGTATTGATACTAATCAAATCCTCGACGTTCATATAGAACTACCAGAAGATTTTATCCGCCAAGTTGAACAACAAACAGGAGTACGGATTACTGAGTACAGTATTAACTTTTATGGATACCGTAACTCACAAGCAAGCCCTTAATTTGTCAGTTGTCAGAACAAGTGTTTTCTGATAAAAAAAAACAGTCTCTCTTTTTTTTGAGGAGACTATGAGCGATCGCCCTTTAAATCTAAAATTATTGTTAATTGACCAAGATCCCATTTTCCGCTTAGGACTGAGGGTAGCTTTAGAAGCAATGCCTCAGATGCAAGTGGTATCAGATGTGGAAACAGATATTGCTGCTTTGCAAGTTTTAGCAGAACTCGCCAAACAAGACCCTAATTTAGTCAATTTAGTGGTTTTGGAATTAGGCAATGGTCGTACCACTACAAGTCAGCAGCAAGGCTTACAACTGTGTCGGCAATTGAAATCCCAATACCCTAATTTACCAATATTACTCCTCAGTTCTGTCACCGACTCAGGACTACTTTTAGCAGCCAGGGCTGCTGGTGTAGATGGCTACTGTCCTAAAGGTACTCCCGTGGCTGAGTTAGTGGCTGTGATGCGAGAAATGGGAGAGGGGGAGAGGGGGAGCAATATAACTCAGTACTCAGCACGGCAGCCGAAGAATCAAGAAGTCTCTATGTCTCGACTGCGGAATAATTGGCGATTGTCGGGAATTGCTCAAATAGACGCCTCCCTAGCTGATGTGACTGCACAACTACAAGTCCCCGGACTCCCACTCATAGATCGGGCAATTTTGGCTGGACAGCGAAGAGAACTACAGGCGGCTCGTTGGCTGGTAAATCGGTTGTTGGCTTCACCAGAGCAAAGGCGACAAAAACAGCAGCCTGAGGCGATTCCCACTGTCATTAATGCCATTATTATATCAGACTCAGACTCACAACCAATCCAAAATTCGCCACCGCTACTTAGCCCCAGAGCTATCCAATCTGCCTTATTCGCAGATTGTATTACTAAACTTCAATTTACTTTGAAAAATGTTACAAATATTCCTTTGGAAATTGATATTTTTCGTGAAGATAAAAAACGAGAGTTACTTTATTTGATTCTGCAAAATCTGACTAAACAGTTAGATGAATTACGTGAATCAGGAATTTTATTGAATAAATTATATGATTTAAACAATACCATATTATCTGATTTATGGCAAGAAGCAGTTACAAAATTTTTTGGTAAATTCTCGCAAGTGCAAGTAGGCGATCGCCATTTAGAAATTGTCAATTTTTTGCTGCAAAATGCTGCAGTTGTGCAAACCCAAATTCTCGCCAAAATTCCTTTAGTTATGGAATTGTTTTCTTATCTACTATTTCAAACAGATTTACAAATTGATAATACCTCTTACCCGGCGGGAAGCGCCGAAGCCAAGTTTCAAGCCTTAATGATTTTAGAAAATTTGTTAATTCAGGTAGCAAATGGCGTAGTGCAGCCCTTGTTGAACTCTTTGGCAGATTTAGAACTGATCAAGCAAAGTTTTTATGACCGCAAATTAATTTCCACACGAGAAATTGAAAAATTTAGAAACAATTTGTCTTGGAAATACAGAGTACAAAATTATGTAAATGAACCAACAGCAATTTTTGAAAGCCGTTATGAACTATTTGTATTTTCGTCTCGCGGTATAGCTCAGACTTCAATTTATGCTCCCCGTAGTCAAGAATTAGCAAACCTTTCTGGGATTAGGCTATTAGTGACATTGATACTAGAATTTAGGGATGCGATCGCACCTCTGTTACAATCACTAATCAAATTTTTAGGTAGTGGTATTGTCTTCATACTCACCCAAGTAATTGGTCGTGGTTTGGGTTTAATTGGTCGTGGTATTCTTCAAGGTATTGGCAGTGTTGCGTTCATAGATAAAAGCCTAAGACGGAATAGCGAACGCACGAAGTGAGGGAATGGGGAGATGGGGAGAAATGACAAACAATGATTTTATAGGGCTTGTAGCTTCCTATATTTACGCCATCAGCCTACTAATTATTGGTGAGGGATTGCGGAAGTTTTTTAGGATTCAGCCAGATTTAACACGCAAAATCATCCATATCGGCGCAGGAATGTGGGTTTTTGGTGTACTTTTGCTGTTTAAGCACTGGCAAATCGGAATTATACCCTTTGCTACGTTTATCGGTGTCAATTATTTATTATATCGCTACCGAATTATTGCCGCAATGGATACCGAGGATAGTTCACCCGGTACTGTCTATTTTGCCATTTCAGTCACTCTACTATTTGGGCTGCTGTGGCGCCCAGATGCGCCAGTGGATAACGCCCCCATCGCTGTAGCTGGGATTATGGCTATGACTTGGGGAGATGCGTTAGCAGCGTTAATTGGTAGGCGTTTTGGACAACATAAATATCAAGTGGGGAATTCTATCCGTACTTGGGAAGGTTCAGCGGCGATGTTTGTAGCGAGTACGACAGCCATATTTTTAGTACTGCTGCTATTACCCGGTTCTGTTCTGAGTCCGTTAGCAGTCTCTTTAGGCACAGGTAAGGCACTTTTAGCGGCTGTTTTCAGTGGTGCTTTGGCGACATTAGCTGAGGGAATTTCGCCTCACGGCACTGATAACTTGACTGTGCCATTAGTCGCGGCGGGGGTAGTATGGGCGGTGATGGAAGCAGTAAAAATTCAACTAATTCAATTATGAATTATGAACACCCTACACCTCGCAATATGATGTATGATGTTGTACGGCATCTGAATGTGTTGCGCTATAAACTTAAATAGACCAAGTAAATTATTTTTGCTCTTGATTACCAGCATCAAATATTTGCGATACTTTGAGATTTAGTTGATTAAATTGTGGAGATATAACTAAATCATCACCAGAAAAATTACCAATTTCAGTGTAGGTTTTGCCAGTGAGTTCTAAAACTAATATAGTTCGGGTTTCAGGATCAATAATCCAATATTCAGGAATCCCGCAATCTTGATATTGTACACGTTTAGCAATAAAATCTCTATCCCGTTGCAATTCTCCTGGACTAACTACTTCAATCACCAATAGAGGCGGTAGCATTGATAGGCGGATAGTATTACGCTTTGCTAACTGCTGAATATGTTCAGAGCGAATAATAGTTAGATCTGGATAACGGTTTCTGGGTTCTCCTCTTACTTCCAGTTCTAAACCATGTCCCCGCACTCGATCAATTCCTATGAGGAATGCAAAAATGAGTAAAAGACGATTTGCAATTTGAACATTAATTCCTGATTCTGGCGGCATCTCAATCAATTCTCCATTAAACAACTCATAGAGTTTGTCTGTGCCGTCATCATAGGCTAGATACTCTTCAAAGCTTTGAAATTGATGTTTAACTTGTAGCATCAGGGTTTCTCCATGATGAGTCTTAATGCCAGTTTAACTTAATTAGGACTTACACAACTGGCACATTAATATTTGTAGGGTGTGTTAGACGGAACGTCGTAACGCACCATCCCAAGCTATAGGACTCCTATTTGATTTTTGAAATATACGTAGGGGAGCCACTGCGTTGCACGGGTTCCCCGGCTTAAAGCAAGTGGCGTTGGGCAATGCCCACCCTACAGATACTACAGTGTTATACCAGATTAATTTTGTGGGGTTTGTAGCCAGGGCTGAAGCAATCAAGGAAAGGACTAAAGTCCTTACTACGAAGTTTTTAACTATCATAATCAATGTGGTTTTGTGCTTTCACAAATTCCAATCGCGGCGGAATTGATAGAAACTGTCCAAAAATTCTTGCAAAGCTAGATTACTATTTAACCTTTGCTGATTCCAGTTGCTGACAGCCTGTAGGAAAATTTCTGAGAAACTCGGATAGACAGGTGCTAAATTTCTTAAATGCTGAATTTTAATATTTTGTGATATCGCCAAAGTAATAATATTAATTAATTCTGCCGCTTCCGCACCCAATATTTCTGCACCCAATATTTCGCCATTGTCTAACACAATTAATTTATAGATACCTGTGGTTTCATTTCTTATTTGGGCGACTGCTAATGTTTTAAAATACTGCTGTATAACTAATACTTGATTATTTCTATATCGCCGTTTGGCTTGGGTTTCTGTTAAACCAACTTGCGCCAGCATCGGCTGTGTAAATATTGCCCAAGGGATGAATCGATAATTGACTTGATTTTTGGGTAAAAATAGTGCATTGTTGATGGCAATTTTAGCTTCATAATGAGCGACGTTAGCAAAATCGTAACCACCAATCACATCACCACAAGCGTAAATCTTCGGGTTAGTGGTTTGCAGTTTATTATTTACCACCAAGCGCCGCCGATGCCATTTTACACCTACACCTGCCAAATTCAGAGATGCAAAATTTGGCTGCTGTCCAATTGCTACTAAAATTTCATCAGTTTCAATTGCCTTATCTCCTGCTTGCACCCACTTTTTATCCTCAATCCGCATCACCTGAGTTACTGCTGTTTGAGTAAAAATACGTATGCCATCAACTTCTAACTGTGCCTGCAGCAGTTGGGCGATCGCGGCGTCAAGATGGGGCAAAATATGAGGATGCTTAACTACCAGCGTCACTCTACAACCCAACCGCGCTAAAGTTTGAGCAACTTCAATACTTTGGGGAACGCCGCCAATAATTACCCAATCTTTGGCTGGTGTCCGCCCATCCAAGAGGCAGTACCAAATATTGGCTAGAGTCAGGTAGCCAGTGGCTTCCAATCCTTCAATTTCTGGGACTGCTGGACGAGAACCACTAGCTAGCAAATAAGTGCGAGCGCGTAGTATGCGGTTATTAACCGCAAATGCCAGCCGGGGGGAAGATTGAAATTGACCTTTACCAATAATGACATCAACGCCTAAAGCAACTAGGATGGCGGCAGAATGCTGTTCTTCGAGATTGGCAACAACCCCTTGAGCGTACAGCATTGCCTCTTTCCATGTCACAAATATTTGCGATTTTTCTGGAGAATCAACCCGCTGAGGATGAATATTAATACCAACCACATCACCCAGCTGCCGGGAAAGTTTGCTGATTTGGTTCAATGCATGGTGATAAACAAACCCATAGTTAAAATTGGGTTCCACCAAGGCAACCTTAGCACGTAGTTGGGTAGCAGCCAAAGCAGCATCGCGTCCAGCTAGACTACCCCCAATAATCACAATATCGTAGTCATTTGTCATTAGGGTATGGGGGATGGGGCAATTCAATTTTGGATTTTGGATTGGCAATTTTGGATTTGACTTCAATCTAAAATCTAAAATCTAAAATCTAAAATTCCTAGGGAATGGGGGCAGCCCTGCGTTCCTGTCGCCTTGCGTCGGAATTTTGTGGCGTCATGGGGAATGGGGCTAGTAGTCCATCACATTAATTGTGCTAGGGAAGAGAACGAACCGCAGAGGAGGAAGAAAAAAGAGATTCTCAAGCTTGGTTCGTAGTCAGGACTTTAGTCCTGAAAAAGCGATAAATCGCTCATTAAAGCACTAAAGTGCTGACTACATACCCCTCAAAATTAATGAGACAGACTACTAGGGGACTAGGGGACAATTACTCATCCCCCTCATCCTCCCTATCACCCCTCCCCTGCGCTGCACTCGGCACTAAGTGCTGTGAGTAAGCGCTGGTTATCGGACCTAGAAAGGACAGCAACCCGAAAAAACGATCGCCTAGTTCTTTAAAACTTAGACAATCGCGAATTAAAATTTGGTGCTGTTTGAGCAATTTTTGCTGTAACTGTGAACTAGACTGTTGTGACTCAACTAGTAAAAAGTTAGCAGCGCTATTGTGTGGTTGTAATCCGGGAATGGTGGCTAAACCCTGAAAGAGTTGGTTTCGTGCAGGTGGTAGCCATTTCCAGGTTTGTTGTTGAAAATCTGTATCAACCAGTGCAGCAATTGCAGCCGCAGCCGCCAACGTGTTTACCGGCCAGGGATCGCGCCACAATTGCCATCTAGACAAGCGGTCAGGGTGAGCGATCGCATATCCTAGTCGTAATCCAGGAAGACTGTAGAATTTTGTGAGCGATCGCAATACTACTAAATTCTCATATTCCTGTACTAGGGAAATTAGACTTTGTTCCTCTTCAACAGGGACAAAATCCATAAACGCCTCATCTACCACTACCATTGCATATTGCTCTAAGTAGGGCAGAATGGATGAGCGTGAAAACATTTTACCTGTTGGGTTATGGGGATTATTCAGCAATAGACCGCAATTTTGGGACTTGGGGGAAAGTGGGAGAGGGGGAGACATTTTCACTTTGTCCCCTGGTGCCTGTCCCCTTTCCCCAGTCCCGAGTTTCCAAATCAACAGGAAACTCCAGTAATTTAGCGTTGTATGCAGCCAAGGTTCGGTAGTAGTCGCCAAAGGCTGGAGTCATTAAACTTCTGCGGCTAATTCTGCTAATTCCCTACCCACTAAAGTAAGTAATTCTGCGGAGCCGTTACCCGGCAGAATCCACTCAAAAGGCAGTTGATGGAAGTGACTGAGAGCTAATCTCAGTTCACTATAATTAGGATCTGGATAGTGCCGAAGATTACCAAATTGGGATTCAATAGCCGCGATCGCACTATTTGGTGGTCCCAACGGGCTAATACTGGCAGAAAAATCCAGAATAGCCTCACGGGGACAGCCAGCCAGTGCTGCTGCCCAGGCTAAATTTCCCCCGTGTGCAGTTTGCCGCATTAAATCAACGTCCCTAGAGTAGAACCTAGGACTTGGGGGGTTTTGGGGGTGCTACCCTCTCTCTAAACAGCTTCCAGCGGAGAAAGCGGGAACCTTGGTAGCGGGAATTTCCATCTTTTCATTGGTTTTGGGGTTACGACCTTCACGGGCTTTACGTTCCCGTGATTCAAAGGAACCAAATCCCACCAGCGTTACCTTATCGCCAGAGGAAACGGCTTCGATGATCGTTTCCAAAGCAGCACTTAAAACTGCATCTGCTTGCTTTTTCGTCACACTAGCCTTTTCAGCTACAGCATCAACCAATTCACCTTTGTTCATATAAACTCCTTGAGGTTTACTTGAGATTCTTAATAGATGCACCCTGATGCATCTTTACCAAAATCTCTGTTGGTAGGAATACAAAAGTCCTCCTTTGGGAG
>CAVYXS010000131.1:0-8091 GCA_963772205.1 uncultured cyanobacterium | reverse complement strand
AATTTTCTTGTCCATATTCTCGTTCTAATTTAACTAAAAATTCCCTAGCTTCAACTGGCGATGTAAATTCTAATAACCGTACTGATTCGCCGACTTCAAAGGCATCATCTGGTTTCGCTGGTGCTGGTAATTGCTTACATTTATTTTGACTGGCAATTTTTTGAGCGATATCCCAAAATTGCTGGGCGAATTCTAAAATTTGCCTAGAGTTTCGATAATTTCGCTGCAGTTGAATTATATGTTTAATATGCAGTTGACTCCAGTTAAAATCTGTGGGCATAATTCTTTGATTTAAATCACCCAACAGCAATAAATAGGTTTTATGTCCCTTCGCTAACCAAGATTTACATACAGCAATGATTGCTTGCAATTCACTGAGTAAAAAATCTTGGGCTTCATCAATAATTAAAATACTACATTCAGCATTGCTGGGTGGCTGAGGTATTTTATTTTTTAAATGATTTGCAGCATCCAATCGACATAAACGACAAGCTAAAGCTTTGTACCAATGTTTTTTATTGATATTTAAAAGTTTACCAATCCGTTGAGCGTTAACTGTATACATGACATTTTTACTTTGATGACGATTTTCTTCGTCTAAAACAAAAGCTTGATAAAGTAAAACATCGGCTGTACTCACATCAGTTCGACGCAGAAATTTGGTGGCTACTTGCAAAGCTTCTAATTCTTGTTGTGGCGAAGCCAGGCAATCATTAAAATCAGGATAAATTTTTCCTATCCATTCGGCAAAACTACCAAGCCAAAAATTTTCATGATTAATTACTTGTTTGACTTCAGCGTATTCGGAAATATCTCGACGCAAAGCTTCTGGAACAATCAGCATTGTGTTCCATCCACGCTCACGCTGAATATTACAAGCAAATAAAGTCGCACATACAGTTTTACCAGTTCCCGGAGCGCTTTGGACAACTATACAAGCATGATCTTCAAATGTATCAGCAGTGGCTTTTGGGTAATGCGATACTGAAGCACTGCTAAAAAACGCAGATCGCAATATTGAAAGTGGTTCCGCTAGTACATCACTTTGGTAAGCTGTCAATACCGGAGAATAGCGGTAACTACCATAAACAAACTTGTACCAATCAGTATCTTGTTCATGATTCCAGCGATAGGCGGGATTTTCAGCCAGTGCTTTACCTTGAGGATTGACAAGTTCTGCTATTGTTTGAGAATTGGCGCGATCGCGACTTTCAAAAGCACCATCATAAACACTACTGCGCCATCCTGCTTTAATTACTACAATATTTTCGTTGTCCTCTTCTTGCCAAATCACCCTCACCCTGTACTTTCTAGTTCGTCGCAGGCGTAGTTCGTTATATCCTTCTAGAAATCTGGTGTTGGTAAAATCGCCTTGACTCAAACGATCTAAAATTTCATAGACTCTCACAAAAGCCGTAGGTGGAAGCTTCTGAATTTCACGGAAGGCTGCACGAATAATTTTAATATTTGGCATACAGCAGGTATGTCGAACTTGTACAGCCTTATTGTTCCCGTTATTGTGAGCAAAATTTTCTTGTGGCTAACACCATCGCTAAAAAAAACCGACTACTGCGCTAATGTTAGGGACTGACAATTAAAAAAATCTCCAATTTGTAGGGTGCGTCAGTACCAATAATCTCTTGCTATTCCCCAGTTTTCTCGCTTCTGACGCACCCTACTCTCGCTCATGCGGGCAAGATGCCCGCACTACAGTCCATCATAGTTCCCTACACCTCGCGATATAATTTTGTACCCCATCTCAATCAGAACCGCGATAAACACTCATTGACAAATCTCAAATACAATCCCCCCACGGAAATGGCTAGAATCAAGATGTTTACCTATATACCCTTTGGTTGTGGCTACTGTATCTTGTCCCCGCTGCCATCAACTTATTGATGATCAAGCTATTAGTTGTCCCTATTGCCGTGTTAAACTCAAGGCTTACGGACATCCTGGCATACCATTGTACCGTGCCACTGGGAACGGTTATCTGTGTGACAGCTGCACCTATCATGCTGATGATACCTGCAATTTTCCCCAACGTCCCCACGCCAAAGAATGTACCCTTTACCAAAATATTGAAGAGAGCAAGTTACAGCCACAACAGCCGCAGCCTCAAAGCTTGTTTGCTAGGATGAAAAGCTGGATACAACAAAATCAGGCTTTATTACTAATACTGAGTTTATTATTAATCTGTTTGCTGATTGCTCTGTCAACCTCTTGATTTCGTGGGGTGAGGGGGAGGACAGATTTTCCGCCACTCCCCAACACATCCAATGTTACTTCGCTTCAACCACCACTGATCGTGCTTTTTCTTCAAATGCGGCTAAGTCAAACCAAAAAGTAGTGCCTACGCCAACTTCACTTACCAAATGAACTTGACAACGATGCCTTTCCATGATATTCCTGACAATCGATAAGCCTAAGCCTGTGCCTTCTAGGGTATGAACGCGGTTTTCTACCCGGAAGAAGCGGTCAAAAATTGCCTTTTGGTCTTCTGGGGCAATACCAATACCAGTATCAGAAATTTCTACCCTGACTGCAGGTGACTGATTCTGTTCTCTTGGGTTGAGGGAAGAAGCGTTGGGCTGAGGATCTAATTGGTAGGCACGGAGGGAAACTTTCCCACCCGCCTGAGTGAATTTGAGGGCATTGCCAACTAAGTTTGCTAATACTTGCAGTAATAAATCATAATTACTCACTACTAGTGGTAAGTTAGGAGCAACTGCCTGTATAAGTTCAATGCCTTTATCTCTAGCATTAAGTTGGTAAGTACGCAAGGTTTGTTCAATCGCTTGTGCTATATCTACCCCATCGAAGTTGTATTGACGACCAGATTCGAGTTTGGATAAATCCAAAACATCGTTAACTAAACGAGTCAGTCTATCGGTTTCATGATTGACAGTTTGCAGAAATTCTTGCCGTTGTTCGGAACTCAAATCTTCGCCGTAGTCGTGCAAAGTTTCGATAAAAGATTTGATATTGAATAGAGGCGTTCGCAGTTCGTGAGAAACGTTGCTGATAAATTGGCTTTTTGCTTCGTTGAGTTCTACCTCACGGGTGATATCTTGTACCGTTATGGCAATGCCTTTGATACTTTCTCGTTGTAGATTCAGTACTGTAGTCAACAGAATGCGGATAGTGCGCTTGGTAGGTTGGTTCAGATAAATCCGAAATTCCGAACTTTCGCATTCGCCTGCAGCCATTTCATACAGGGGACGGGTGATTTCTATTTGCACTGTTGAAGGTAGGTGATGTAAAACATTGCTACCTACTACCTCAACGCCTTCCCAGCCGAAAATTCGCCGTGCTGTGGGGTTAACTAAAATCACCTGCATATTATTATCAATCAGCACGGCACCATCGGCAATTGTCGAAACCAGGGTTTCTAGTTTGGCTTTTTCTGCTGTCAGTTCTTCAATATTTTGCTCTTCATAACTTTCGAGGCGCTCGGCCATATCATTAAAGCTTAAAATTAACTCTCCCAGTTCGCCACCTAGGGGTAAGTCAATTCGCTGCTTAAAATTCCCCGTAGCAATTTGTTTTACTCCTACCAACAGTTCTTTAATTGGCTTAGTGATGGTCAAAGCGTTAATCACCCCTGCCAAAATTACCATTACCCAAATCGTGATAAAAACGGCGATGGTGACATCACGGGTAAAATTAGTGGAAATGACTGCGGTTTGGTTTGGGTTAATGCCAATCGCCAAGACACCGAGGTATTTTTTATCAACGATTAGGGGAATAAACACATCGGTGACGGCGCCATCGGGGTCATATGTTGGCGTACCATCGGCGCTTCCTCATCACCAGGGTAATCTTCCGGGAGTTGCATCCGCCGCTCAATCGTCAGGGAGTTTTCCACTTCTGGCTCCCAAATGGGAATGCCAAAAAAGATTTTCCCAGTATCATCAGCGTAGATCATGTAACGCACACTAGTGGTGCTGCTGTAGAACCGTTGGGAAAATCGAGCAACCTCACTCAGATTGTGATCAGCAACTAGGGGCGCCACATTCGCAGCCAAAAGTAGCCCCAAATCGCGACCAAAGCGGGTATCATTCAGCCGTGCATCCTGCTGAATCGTGTTTACTGCCCAAAACGTGAGACCACTCATCACCAACGAAACCACTAAGGTGGCTACAGCTAATAGCTTAGTTTGGAGGGTGAAATCTGACCACCAATTGGCGATCGCTTCTTGGATTGTTTTCAAAAGAGCCAGCATCTTAAATAAAGTTGTTAGTAGTTCGTTTATAAACCCCAACAACTAAAAAATTAACAGTTATTTGACCAATATGTTGCCGAGATGGGGAATGTTGGGATGGGGAAATAAATTCAAAAAAATATCTCCTTGTTCCCTACTCCCCTACTCCTCACTCCTGACTCAGCACTCTATGACCAATATCTCTACGGTAGTACATCCCCTCAAACTGGATCGATTGGATTGCAGAGTATGCTTGGGCGATCGCTTGCTGGAAATTCCCCCCAATTCCTGTGACATTTAACACTCTTCCTCCATCTGTGACAACTTGGTTTTCCTGGTTTAATTTTGTCCCTGCATGAAATACAGTTACATCTAAAGCGGTTGCCTCATCGGTGCCAGTTATGACTTTACCTTTTTCGTATGCTGCTGGATAACCGCCTGCAGCGGCGACGACGGTGGCCGCTGCTCCTGTTTTCCAAGCGATGGGGGGCAATTCGCCTAAACGTTGCTGTACACAGGCTAAAAGCAATTCTTCTAGGGGTGTTTCTAATAGCGGTAGAATTACTTGGGTTTCTGGGTCGCCAAAGCGACAGTTAAATTCCAAAACTTTAAAGTCGCCATCGGGTGTAATCATTAACCCGGCGTAAAGTACACCTCGGTAATCAATGTTCTTGCTGTTTAAGGTGGCGATCGCTTTTTCTAAGACTTCTGTTTGAATTCGTGCCATTAACTCTGGTGTGGCAATGGGCGCTGGGGCATAGGCTCCCATTCCACCAGTATTTTCGCCTGTATCGCCCTCACCAATGCGTTTATGGTCTTGAGCAGGCAGCAAAGGTCGAATGGTTAACCCATCTGTCAACGCTAACACGGAAACTTCTTGCCCAAGTAAACATTCTTCAATGACAACAAATTCACCAGCACTACCAAATTGTCCTTGGAAAATGGTATCAATAGCGGTTTGCGCCTGTTCTACTGTTTCGGCAACAGTGACACCTTTACCACCCGCCAAGCCATCAGCTTTGACGACAATTGGCGCTCCTTGCGCTTTTACATAGGATTTGGCTGCTGCTGCCTCCGTAAATACCGCTGCTTTAGCTGTGGGAATTCCTGCTTCTTCCATTAGGGCTTTAGCCCAAGCTTTACTCGCCTCAATCTGCGCTCCTGCTTTGCCTGGCCCAAATACCATCAGTCCTTGGGAGTTGAGATAGTCTGTGATGCCCTTTGCTAGGGGCACTTCTGGCCCAACTACCACCAGAGTTATACCATATTCTTGAGCAAATTGGCTGATTCCTGGAAAGTCATCTACCGCCAAAGGCAAGTTTTGACACCGTTCCATGCTTGCCGTTCCGCCATTCCCCGGCACACACACAACTTGCTCAATTTGCTTGGATTGTAGCAGTTTCCACGCTAGAGCGTGTTCACGCCCCCCATTACCGACAACTAAAACTTTCACTGATTCCCTCGTTAGTCTCATGCGTTACGAGAATGCCCAAGAGCTGCTCGCGGATCAATTTTTTCACCAATTCTCACACTTATGCAAGCTGACTTTTGACTCGGCGTCCCTCTGCGTTTAAAACCGTGATGATTTTACGCAAAACAACCAAATTCCTTCGCCTCAACCCCCTATCTATGGCAGAAAGGACGATTAATGATAGTCATTATTAATGTATGACTACCCAAATTAAAAAAAATTCACACAAAATAGGCAATATGGCTAAAATTATCGTCACTGGCGCCGCAGGATTTATTGGTTCGCACCTTGTAGAGGCTTTACTGCACAAAGGAGATGAAGTAATCGGGATTGATGAATTCAATGATTACTATGATCCTATTTGCAAACGCCAGAATCTTGTAAACTTACAGTTGTCGCCTAGATTTACCTTAATTGAAGGCGATATGCAGGTTTTAGATTGGCAAACACTCCTCAAAGATGTTGATGTTGTTTACCATCAAGCAGCACAAGCCGGAGTAAGGACGAGTTGGGGTAAAGGTTTCCGCATGTACACGGAACGAAACATTAATGCAACGCAAATTTTATTAGAAGCGGCAAAGAATGCTGAAAGCTTGAAAAGGCTAGTATTTGCCTCATCGTCTAGTATATATGGTGACGCGGAAACTCTACCCACCCATGAAGGGATTTGTCCTCAACCTGTTTCTCCTTATGGGATTACTAAGCTAGCGGCGGAAAGATTGTGTGGACTGTATCACAAAAACTTTGGCGTTCCGTTTATTTCATTGCGCTATTTCACAGTTTATGGCCCCAGACAGCGCCCAGATATGGCGTTTCATAAATTTTTTAAAGCTATTTTGCAGGATGAAGCGATTCCGATTTACGGTGATGGACAGCAAACACGGGACTTTACCTTTGTCAGTGATGTTGTAGCAGCGAATTTAGCTGCAGCTAAAGTACCCGCAGCTGTTGGCGAAATCTTCAATATTGGCGGTGGTAGTAGGGTGGTTTTAAAAGAAGTTTTGGACACAATGGAAGAAATTGTCGGACAACCCATTAAAAGAAATCATATTGAAAAAGCGCTGGGAGATGCGCGTCACACTGCTGCTGATGTATCTAAGGCGGGGAATATTTTGGGTTATCAGCCGCAGGTGTCTTTGAGAGCAGGGTTAACTCAGGAATGGGATTGGGTGAAGGCGTTGTATTAGGGTTGACTCGAAAAAAGTAAAATCTCTGTATTTGGCTTGTAGTTGCGCGAATAGCGCTATTCGCGCAGCGTGGCGAAAGCCAAGCGCAACTACAAACGATAATTGCGCCGACTTACTTACTCTGATGACGGGGCACCATCCACGGGCAGCGATGATAAAGTCAAATATATGTGGAGGTGGTAACGATGACTCAAGCTCTACCCCAGTTAGTAACCTTTGAACAATTTATCGAGTGGTATCCTGCAAATGGGGTACGATACGAACTACATAAAGGAGTAATTGTAGAAATGCCACCCCCAACAGGCGAACACGAAAATGTTGTTGGATTTTTGGCAGCACAGATAACTTTCCAATTCTTGCAAATGGGACTTCCATTTCGCATCCCTAAAACTGCATTTGTCAAAATTAATAGCAATAACTCTACCTATTCTCCCGATATTTTAGTCTTAAATCATGACAATCTCATGAATGAACCTCTGTGGAGCAAGCAATCGACTGTTATTCAAGCCGCATCTATCCCTATTGTCGTTGAAGTTGTCAGCAGCAACTGGCGAGACGACTACTACGACAAGTTTAGGGACTATGAATATATGGGGATTCCTGAATATTGGATTGTGGACTATGGGGCGCTGGGTGGCAAAAGATTTACAGGTAATCCTAAACAACAAACTATGACAATTTGCCAATTAGTTGACGGCGATTATCAAATCACTCAGTTTAGGGGAAATAATTTAATTGCATCGCCTTTATTCCCCCAACTTAATCTTACAGCACAACAAATTTTTGATTCAGCTTTGTAATAGCCAACCTAATTAAACCTTTTCTTTCGCAGGTGGGACAATTCGACTGTTTTTTAACGTTTGATCAATTTGCCTCAAAAGTTTAAAATCATCTTCTGGTAAGGGATAGCTATTAGTCTGAAACAACCCCGCACTCACAGCCGGCTGCTTTTCTAAAAAAGAAAATGCTTGGCGAAATTGATGGGGTTCGGCTTTAATTGGTGCGTCAAAATGACAGGGAATTATCCATTGAAAGTCCCAACTGGCGACTTTATCAGCCCAGGTGATAGTTTCGGTGGGTGCGCGGTTGAGAATCAGAGTCTGTAAAATTGGCGCTACAAATAACCGCCCATCTCCTCGCAGTGCATCAAATGACCGCTGCCAATTATCCTGCCATTTGAAAGGATATAATCCGAAATAGGCTTTTTTTGAGCGTTCTGGGGCTTTGAC
>CAVYXS010000130.1:0-9054 GCA_963772205.1 uncultured cyanobacterium | reverse complement strand
CTAAAAATATTTGTGCTTGTTCCACAGTTTCTACACCGCGATTTACCAGCAGTTGGCTGACAATCGGTGAGATATTCGTCGCTAACGCCAGTTTTTGAGCAAATTCTGTTTGCTGAGGTGAAATTTGCCAACGCTGATTAGGTAAGCGCCTACGGGGTTTTGCAGGTTCATTTAAAGATTGGTCTAGCACAATAAAAGTTAGGAGTTAGGAGTTAAATTTGCAGGGTGCTAGGGAAAATAATACAACTGCCCCACTGTAAATATCTAGGACTGACACACCCGAAGAACTCAAATATTGGGTAATTGATTTTTTGGTACGCCCTAACTAATACCTCATATAGGGTTTCCCGACAACCGTGAGGTACACGTAAGCGCACGGCATTGCCGTGCCCCTACTCGCGATATAATTAATTTTGTACCGCATCTGAATGGAAACCGCTATAACTCATCCTGGCGCTAGATTTTAATATACATTTACACGACCATCATTGAGAATATAAAGAGAGCGATCGCCTGGATTGCGGATACCCCGACGAATTTCTAAGCGCAATGTGCCAAAGTTTGGTTTAGAAACAATTGCTTGTAGTGGTAATCCCTTTTCATCCCAAAAAATGAGAGAAACATTGGGCTGTGTAACGTCTTCTTGCTCTAATTTTACTTCCTGTCCAGGTTGCAGGGGAATAGGCTTCGTTCCTTGGAGTTTCTCTAATTGCACTAAGTTATACGACTTATTTACGACTTCTAAGCGGATGGGTTGACCGGGTGTAAACTCAATTGGATGCGGTCCACATTTAGACGCACAGGTTCCAACCAGTGTGCTGCTGGGGTAATTGGTTGATGCAACGAGAACGGTAGCGGCAATCAAGACATTAGGCAGTATTCTTAACATAAAACCCAGTATATGTACTTAACTAAAATCTTACTCCACTAGTATCCTGTCAAGCCTCAGCAGATTTTCCCGAATTGCATATGTGAATCGTGGTTCGATTGATAGACTCGTAAATAGCAAGTTAACAATCCCATGCGTGATAATCATGATGGAATGCTCGAAATAATTGCAGCTTTTGAGCAGGATGGACATTATTTTGCTTTAGTTCAACTAGAACGTGATGGAAAGCAGAAGCTTTTCCGTTTTGGTGTTGATCGAAAAGGATACTTGGCATTGAAACGTGTTCTTCAGCTTCGACCCTTTGACCAAATACCAGGGATAAAGTATCGGTACTTCTATCTTCTTTGCTGATTCTTCCTCTGTTAAGAGTTATCTCGTTGCGTACCGCAAGGCGGAACCTGTAGGGTAGGGGGTTGTTCAGTTTTTTGCAATACCTAGGACTTAAGCACTCAGACTTTTACCATCGACACACCTGCAACCTCATTCCCAACCTCTCCCTGTGAAAGTCCAGCGGTATCGGAGTCCCAGTTAGAAATTTCTAATTGTACCAGTGCATCTGATCCAAACAAGTCTCGTCCCCGTTGAGGTAAGGGAATCGCTGCATTAGGATTTAATTGGACATTTGGCTCTGATGTCTGGGAATTCCAACTATATCTAGCCTGATAGCTATCATCTATAGACGCAACATCAACGATCAGATAATCAGACCAAAGGGGTACTTGGTCTATGTGCTCGCCATACAGCCAGTCCTGATCTTTTCTTTTGAAAGAAAATACCGCTAGTCGAATAACATATCTACAGGTATTATTAGCATAGGCAGAGTATCGCGGAATTAAGAAGGCTGTAAACAGCGGGATAGGCTTACTCGGAGTTAACTCCAGTACAATTGGGCAATAGTCAGCGATCGCTTGTTCATGGATCGGAATAGGAAGACCACGCAGAGCAACTCTGACTTCCATTTGATAAAAAGTACTATCGCTATCGCTTAATTCTATATTGCTCAGGGACAGCTTTACCTTGATATCACCAAATAGAAAGCGTTGTAGATTTTGATAGCCTTCTTCAGAGTTAACCATCCCATAACGCCCAGAGTGACTGCGGTGAATATAGGCGCGATGACTTCCTTTGACGTAGGCTTTTGCAATCTGAACTAGACCATCACTTTGTGTCCCTACAACCTGACGCATCAGACCATTACCGACTTCATAATCTTGTGCATTAGTACCGATAATACAAAAAACGCGGTCTTCGGGAAATGCGCCCGCTAGGTTTTGTGGATCAAATTTTGGGTTTAATGGATCGCCTGACTTGACTTGCGGTGTCAAATATTCGTACATCCGCTGGAGACCAAAGTCATTAGAATTATTCAATCCGAATGTATCCCTGAGTCCTTCAATGAAGCCATGTCCCATCTGAAAATGAATACCACCATGAGGTGTGCCATAAGTAAATAACTTATCAATATGATCTAGAGCTGTTTCATTATTTTCTGGATAAATTTTTTGAATTAAACTGCGACAGACAAGACCGCCCATTGAGTGTGCTATGAGATAAACTTTATTAGCACCAGTTTGCTGTTTGACAGTGTTGATTAGGTCTCTTAAACCCTTGGCTATTTCCTCAATTTCCAGTCGGACTGCTGTCTGGTCACCAAAACTTTGGGTAGTTACATCATAAAATCGGTAAATATAAATACTTTTTAAGTTAACACTCAACTGGTTATTGTCAAAAATCGGTCGATAACCGTGGTCAGTTATCAACCGCAGCAATGGACTCTCGAAAAAAAACTTTTGTGACTGTCCTTTCTCTCCCACCCGAATATGGGTTGAACCACTGTTAAACCCATAAAATGGATCGTCAATCGCTGTTTCAACGTCTGTTTGTTTAGCAGCATATCCCCGAACAAAGATGATTGGTAAATACTTTTGTTGTGTCATATATACCTCCTATTGTTTTGTTCAAAAAACTCTCTGGTGTCAGCATCTAACTTTTTCTGATAAAACTCACTCACAGTGAATTCCAGGTATACTTCACGATTAATTTACCATTTTCCGGATTTACCCTCAGAGGATGTTTGAACACGATATTAGGGACTGATATCATGTCCGCCTAATTAGTTATAATTCCCGCATCTGTGCAAAAACTGGGAAACTCTCTTTCCCCCAGCTAAGTGCCCCCTGCCCCCCTGCCGTCTTCATGATAAGTCTTTAACCGGACACGATATGACAAATAAAAAAACATCCAACTTTTCCTGTGGGGTGGGCGTCTCGCCCGCCCGTGGCCAAGGGCTGGATGTCCACCCCACAAAATGGAATAATTTATTTCTTGGTAATCCCTTATACAGCACTTCCGGCAGCTATGAGGTACATCCTCAAAGCTGAAAGCTATGAGAGGAGCGGGGCAGGTAGAAAAACTGTATTGCCTAATAGCCGGAAGCGCTGTATGTATTCTGCGTGCATCTGCGTTTAATTCCATTTTCAAGGATTTGGTGCCGTACTCTCGCCGATAACGCACCCTACAATACTTAAATTTTTTCAGAAATCAAATATGATTCCTATATCATTCGCCAAACAGCTAAAAACTGTCTTCCAGCACAGCTTCCTCTTTATCTCCTAGCAACTTCTGCGCTGCTTCCAGCATGGATGCGGCGATCTCTTTGAGGTCTTCGCGATTATTTAAGTAAGTTTTCAAAGCTTCTATGGGGTCGATGCTGCTACTCGCACTCAATTCAGGAATCCGGGGACGCGCCAACTGACTGACTAACTCTGGTTGAATGGTGTAGGTGTGAGCCGAAGTTAAAGCATCATGTAGGGAGGAATTATCTATCAGATCTAATTGGTCAGAACGGAGTTTGTAAATTAGCCGGACTACAGCATCTTGAAGATCATGTTTAGCGATCGCTTTCATTAATACCGCTTGCGGATCATCTGCTTTCGATAAATCTACCTCAATTGTCCGGAAAGTTCTTACACTTAAGGGACAAAATTCCCAATTCACCCTACCCCTCTCCAGTTCAATCATCACATAACCTTTGTCTTCCTTTTCTTCGCTAAAATCCACGCGCTCAATACTTCCTGGATAAATCACCGGCGGATCGTTGGATTTATTCAGATTTTGATGCTTGTGAACATGCCCCAGGGCGACATAATCAAAACAGGGTCGTGTCAGCAAAGATAAAGGCAGAGTAAAGCCTTTCCCCACAGCTAAAAATCTTTCGGCGCCTAAGGTTGCATTATCAGCCATCAAATGTGCTAAAAGTATAGTTGGCACCTCAGGCTCAAGACGGCGAATTTCCCCTTCCAAGACGACTTGTAAGCGTTGAGTTAACAGTTGATTGACTTCGGCGATGGACAAACCTTCAGTTTCTTGGCGAGTCATTAACGTTGAACGAGTCAGCCAAGGTAGGGTGATAACTTGCACTTTACCATTGCGGGTTTCAATCCGGTGAGTAGTTAGGGTATCTCCCACAACAAAACCCCGCACGCCCAAAGTCCGATAAATATTTAAACTCGCTCCTCCCTGTCCTTGGGAATGTTGGTCATGGTTTCCCACCAACAGCACCGTCGGAATCTCTGCATCCACAAGACGGCGAAACTGGCTAGCAAAAGCTTCTTGCACAAACGGCGGTGGAGTAGCATCTGGAAAAGCATCACCACCAAATATTACCATATCCACGTTCTCTGTCAGCGCTCGGTCAATACATCGAGATAATGTATTGACAAAATCCTCCAATCGTGTATTCAATCCAGTGACTGCGTTAATCCGTCCGTGGGAAAAGCCGCTTCCCATGTGGATATCTGAGAGATGGAGGATTTTCATCATATTGATCAGTTGTCAGTTGTCAGTTGTCTTTAGTGTAAATATTAATGAATAATAACAGCAGACTACAGGTCTCAAACTTGCTAGCGCGTTTATCTTCCTTTTTCTCAATATATTTACTGTAATTTTCTGAAATTTTGCATAAAATTCATTTTATTAACCGAAAATTCACTTAAAATAGAAAGTATCAAAAATAGGCTGTTGAGATTAACTAGTAATAATCGGAAGCCAATGAGTAACCACATAAATCCATCGATTCAAGAGAAAATCAAGTATTGGAAGGATAAACTTGCTGATTCAAGTAACAGCAATCCGCTACTTGACTTCCGAAAAAATAAAAAGCCAGTAGTTGATATTCTTACAACCTCTTCACTTTTATATAAAAACCTTGTTGGAGACGAACCTATTCCATTTCCTTTTAGTGAACTCAGAACCAAGCAGACTAATCCTGACCTGATAAAACTTCTAGACGAACTTCGTAAAGGTGCAAAATCAAGCCTAGAGGAGAAGGGTTTTAATAGTCTCTTTTTAGTCCTTGCTACTTTGACATGGTATGACCCCGAAAAACCGCAGGAAAAGTACATTTCTCCTATCCTGCTTATTCCAGTTAGACTAGAAAAAAAAGGTAGTAAATCACCAGAATTTACACTTTACCCTACAGAAGATGACATTTCTGTTAACTTTATTTTAGTTAACAAGTTACACGATGAATTTAATATTACGCTGCCTGATAGCGATCGCGCTCAAAAATTGAGTTATGAGAGTTTTTTTGATGAGGTTCGTACTGCGATTAGTAAACAACCCAACTGGAAAGTAGAAGAAACTGCACATCTTACTTTATTCCAGGATGCAAAAGCAGCAATGATTCGAGACCTGGAACAAAATCATGAGAAAATAGCTAATCATCCGATACTGCAACGGCTAGCCTTAAAAGAAACACCTGATAATGTTAATCAGTATACTATTCCTCAACCACAAGAACTCGATCAAATCACTCCCTCGTTAATTTATCAAATATGCGATGCAGACTCCAGCCAGCAAGTAGTGATAGAAGCCGTCAAGAATGGAGTTAGCTGCGTAGTACAGGGACCTCCTGGTACAGGAAAAAGCCAAACGATTGTCAATATCATTGCTGAGTTAATCGGCCAAAAAAAGAAAGTGCTTGTAGTTGCGGAAAAGCAAACTGCTCTGGAAGTTGTCTTTAAAAGGCTGAAAGAAAATAAGTTGGAAGATGCTTGTCTAAATTTACATCATCAAGGAACAACAAAAACAAAAGATTTTCTTAATGAACTAGAACAAACTCTCACTCATCTTTTACAAACAAACGAATTGCAGCAGCGAGATTGGGATACATTCTTTAAAACTCTAAGTGACTGTCGGCAAATTCTCAATAATCATGCAGTAGGTTTACATAAACCGGAGCAACCATTAAATAAATCCGCCTTTGATCTGTATGGCGAAATACTCAAGTTGAGACGAGAAGAAATTCCTGGGCTAAAGTTTAATCTCTCTAATCTTCAAGAGTGGTCAGAAACTAGATTATGGTATGCAAAAAATTTACTGGAAGAACTTGGTAAATTTGAGGATATATTTCGGCGAAGACAAACAACAATATGGTCAAGCAGTCCGCTAAAATATCAGTCTTGGTCGTCTCATATTGAAAGAGATTTGCTAGCAAATCTTGACAATCTTGAAACTAGGGGAATTAAGCTCGCTCAAGATACTGTAATTTCATTGAGAGAATTGCTGCAAATAACAGATCAACTCCAAAACTATTACGATTTGGAGCAATTACATCCAGCAGTAACTCATATTATAAATGCTCCATCAGGAGTAGAAAATTGGTCAATCTCTACAGATTTACAGAGACTGCAAGATTTGTATGATGATTTAGAAATAAATATTACAAAATACCAAAATATTAATTTAGAATTAAATAGTAAGTATATTAGGGAATTTTTAACTGTTAACTTATCAGAACTTAGTAGGCTTTTTTCAAGAAAATTTACGGGTATTTTCCGCTTTTTTCAACCAGCTTATTGGCAATGGCGAAGTGCTAAGAGAAAGGAACGTAAACGCATCATGAATCTTAGGCACGACAAAAATCGAATTTCCGAACAAGAAGTAATTACAGATATTGAAAAAGCAATTGAGCGGCAAGATATTTTAAATACATTAAAAGACCGACAACACCAAGCTTGTCAAGCTTTTGGTTCTTCATTTAAGGCAGAAATGACAGACTTGCAAGAACTAAAGCAAGGTCTTGAATGGTTGGAAATACTTAATCAACAGCAGCAACTAGATAAAAATAAAGTAGCAGTAGTTATTGCTTTAAGAGAAAGTTATCACGAACTAAGAAGGCTGTCAGAAGATTTAGAAACCTCTTTAAACCAGATAAAAGAAGGCTTTCAATTCTTAAGAGAACACTTTCCTCAAGAACGGATGACAGCATCTGGTGTATTAGAAGGATTATCTTTAGATGAAGTTGAAAAATTACGAACTCAAGCCAGTGATGAACTGGATTTATTCCAACAGTGGTTGGATTATAAAGAAATTATGCGTAAATTGGAACCTCTTGGAACTAAAGATTTTTTATCTAAGCTAGGTAATTCTAACATTCCATCGAATATGTGGTTCCCAGTTTTCCAAAAAGGTGTTTATGAAAATTTGCTGCGAGATGTACATTCTAACAATTCAGAGTTGCGGAACTTTAAGCAAGATTTCCACGAACGGAAAATAAATGAATTTTCCGATAAAGATAAACAACAGTATGAAGTTGCAATACAACGTTTGAGAGAACTCCATGCTGAATGTTGGCAAGAGTGGTCAACACAGCCGCAAGCTGCGGAACAGTTGGAACTACTAAAAAGAGAAAGAAAAAAGCAAAGAGGACAACAAAAAATTCGTCAATTTATCAAAAATGCTCCTCAACTTGTTACTAATCTAAAGCCGTGTTGGCTAATGAGTCCTTTAGCGGTTAGTCAATATGTAGATCCCGATGCTGTGGAGTTCGATGTTGTTATCTTTGACGAAGCTTCCCAAGTTTGTACTGAAGAAGCAGTATCTTCCATCATGCGAGCAAAACAGCTAATTGTTGTCGGAGATGACCAGCAGTTACCACCAACCTCTTACTTCAAAAGTACAGTCTCTAATAATGAGAATGAAGAAGAAGAAGTTTATGAAAATTTGCTTGATGAGTGTTCTGGGTTATCAATTATGAAAATCCGTACTTTGAGTTGGCATTATCGCAGCCAAGATGAGAGCCTGATTGCCTTCTCAAACCAAAAATTTTACAATTCAAAACTTATTTCTTTCCCCAACCCTGTAAAAGATACTAGTCGAGGCGTACATTTTCATTACGTTGAAGACGGAATATATGATCGTGGTGGTAGCGGAGATAATATCCGTGAAGCGGAGGAAATTGCAAAACTGACAGTGCAGCATTTTCAGCAATACCCTCAGCAATCTTTGGGTATTATTACTTCAAGTAAACAACAGGCAAAAGCTATCAGCGAACAACTCTATCTAATCAGTGGTCAGCATCCAGAAATAGAAGAATTTTGTCAAGATAACTCAGGTACGTTCTTTATCAAACCAATCGATGAAGTTCAAGGTGATGAACGAGATGTGATTTTTTTTAGCTTTGGCTTTGGTTTTGATAACGAAAAACGCGATAAGTTAAATCACTCCTTTGGTTACCTTAGTAAAATTCAACAGGATTTAGGAAGAAGAAGATTAAACGTTGCAATAACTCGCGCTAAATGTAAATTTGTTTTAGTCGCCTCAATTAAAGCAGAAAATTTTGATGCAGAAAAAAGTCCACAAGCTGCATTGCTTAAAGAGTATTTTGCATACACTCAAAGTGGCGGTCAAAAACTAGATGAAAAGCTTGATGATGAACTCGAACACTCTGATTTTATTTTTGAAGAAGATATCTATCAGGTTCTAACAGAAAGGGGATATACAGTTAAGAAACGGGTGGGTCGTTCGGCTTACCCAATTGACCTAGTTGTGATAGATAACCGAAAGCCAGAAATGGAGGAATATCTTTTAGGGATTGTGTGTGATGGACGAACTTATCATAAATATCCCACAGCACGCGATCGCGATCGCCTCCGCCAAGAAGTTCTACAAAAATTAGGCTGGCGCATTTACAGAATTTGGTCTCGTGAGTGGAATCGGGATAGGGAGAGTCAAATACATAAGCTCATAGAGCGTATAGAACATCTTCTCAATCAGAAATAAGCAAAGTTACTTGTGTAGTTATGCAAATAGGGATTTGAAGAAGAATTGGATTGTCTATGGTAGTAGAATTAATTGAAGAACTGTCAAGCAAAATACAAAAG
>CAVYXS010000129.1:0-26523 GCA_963772205.1 uncultured cyanobacterium | reverse complement strand
TTCTTTACTTGCTTGGGCGATAATTGAACGGTAAGCTTTGTGTAATTTATACTGACTAGCTTGCAGGTAAGTGACTAAACGTTGCACAAAGGGGTCAGTATCGATATCACAAGCATATTCGCTGATTTGCGCTAGGCCTGAGTAGGTTCTGGTTTCGCCGATACCAAATCTCTGCCGGGCTTGGGTAATTTTGCTAGCTAGAGATGGTCTATAAACTAAAATCCTGTTTAACAGTAATTCGGCGGCTTTCAGGCTAACTCCCCGCTCCGAAGTCCAAATTCCTTCAAACCTTCTGGCTGTGTCCATATCTAAACTAGGACTTAGCTCTGGTACTTGCTGATTTTTGGCGATCGAGCCTAGGCTTTCCCGACAAACCAAGCAAGTAGCATAATTATCACCAATCACCACCAAATGCCACTCTTGACTTAAGGCATCATCAGGCTCAAAAGCTACTTTTTCGTAGTATTCCGAGCTATTGGTGAAATCCGTTTCTGGTGCAGATAAAACGTATATTTGATTACTTCGTACTGCTAGCCTTTGGTAGCGATGAGCTTCTTGGCGGTAAAAACGCTCACGTTGGAAGCTAGCAATCACCAGGGGCTGCTCTAAAGTCGCCGCCAAAACCTGATCTTCCATCGCATGGGAAAGCGCGGTGAGTGAGGCCTTAAAATATAATTGAGGCCGCAGGTAGGGTAGGGACTGTAGCAGATCACTCAGTACGGAAGTCGCAATGCTCATGAATATGGTTAAAGAGCCAAAATATCGACAAAATCCAGGTCACAGTTGCATTGTACAAATTAAGTTGGTCACCGCAAATAAACTTGACCTCTATTGCTCGTGATTTATTCTTTGTTATTGATTATTGGTAAGGATTTCCAGCTTATTTACGTTTCATAACATTTCTGTTGATTTCCTCCAGACTGGAAAAACTGGTTAGTGGTGAGTTCTGAGTCACACAGAAAAAACTAGTGGTCTATCGGATTAATGATGATGGTTACGTCGTGAGCGATTTATCGCTCATTAAAGCACTATACCGCAAGGCGGAACCCGCAGGGTAGTGCTGACTACATACACCTCAAAATTAATGAGACAGGGGTTTTTTCCAGTCAGCCCTTCTGCGATTTTGGATTTGGCGATCGCTCTACTAGGATCAATTCATCCTCCTCGTAGCTTGCGAGTATTGTCAATCAAACTCTGAGCAAATTGGTCAAATCGTTGGGAGAGTTTTTCATCTATCAGTTTACCTTCAGGGCTAAAGGCTTTCCAAGCTTGCCCAATTGCTATTTGCTCAGGGATGCACCAAGCATGTACCCAGCGGACAATTAGCCGTAAATCGTTGAGGGCATTGCTATTCGACTGACCACCCAATACGCTAATCAATCCGGTTATTTTACCAGACAGTTGCTCAAAGCTCATCAAATCTAGGGAATTTTTTAGCACCCCACTGACGCTCCCATGATACTCAGGTGTGGCTAAAATTAACCCATCAGCATTGCTAACCGTATCCTGCAACCGCTGAACGTCTGGATACTCTGAATAGTCCTCACCGCCATTGCAAAAGGGTAGCTGTAACTGGCGTAAATCGAGAACTTCTACCTCTGCACCCAGAGCTTCTAGCCTTTGTACTGCTATTTGCAACGCTAGATGGGTATAGGAGTTGGGTCTTAAACTACCAGCAATACCAACAATTTTCACCATAATTAACTCACAAATTACTAATTTTTGTTAAAAAGCGTAATCGTTATGACTATGTTTATATTAGCCATTTGTGGGATAATATGTCAAACAACAAGACTTTTAGGGAACTGGGGAATCTCCATTCATGGGTAGAGTAATCAACAGCACAAGGAGAAACAGAATATTGTGACAATAGTTACCATAGAAGTGACTGGCTCAGGCAGAAAAAAACTCAGTAAATCCTAAGCTTTCAACCTGGCTGGGTTTGTAGTGTAGTTAGGACTTTAGTCCTAAAAAAGCGATAAATCGCTCTCCTCATACTAAGCATTGTTGATGTGACAGACTACCAGACACTTAAATGACACTACTTGATAGACTGTATTATTTAAACCTAATATAAAGATACGTGAGAATGCCTGAATGTGGAAGTTAAACTAGATGAGAAACCAGTTATTTCCAGTTATTTCCATTTTTGCTAGAAGAATAGGCATAAAACCAGCGCTCAGGTAATGCCAGCGAGACAAAAGGTAATTATTATGACAAATCTTGGGAAAAAGGCATTGAATAAACCACAATCGGTAAAGCGCGTTCATTGGACTGGGGCGCTAGCAGCGAGTTTGCTCGTATTACCGGGGATTTTCGGGAGTTATCCGGCGTTGGCACAAAAAGCAGAGCGCAACAATTCTCCCTTAACTTATGGCCAGTTGATTCAAAAAACAGAACAGGGGGAAGTCAAAAAAGTAGAACTTGACGAAGCCGAACAAATAGCCAGAGTATATTTAGCAGAAAAGCCAGATTCACCCATAGAGGTGAGACTTTTGGATCAAAATACAGAATTAATTAACAAGCTTAAAGAAAAAAAAGTTGATTTTGCTGAAGTTTCCTCTGCCAACAGTCGAGCGGCTGTGAATTTGTTGATCAACCTAATGTGGATTTTACCACTGTTGGCTTTAATGCTATTGTTCCTGCGGCGGTCTACCAATGCTTCTAACCAAGCGATGAACTTTGGCAAATCCAGAGCTAGATTCCAAATGGAAGCAAAAACAGGTGTAAAATTTGATGATGTAGCTGGGGTGGAAGAAGCCAAAGAAGAACTGCAAGAAGTTGTCACGTTCCTCAAACAGCCAGAAAAATTTACCGCTGTAGGCGCACGTATTCCCAAAGGTGTACTGTTAATTGGTCCTCCTGGTACTGGTAAAACTTTATTGGCAAAGGCGATCGCAGGTGAAGCATGCTGTACCATTCTTTAGTATTTCCGGCTCGGAATTTGTGGAAATGTTTGTGGGTGTAGGTGCATCCCGCGTCCGCGACTTGTTTAAGAAAGCTAAAGACAATGCGCCCTGCTTGATTTTTATCGATGAAATTGATGCGGTAGGACGACAAAGAGGTGCTGGTATTGGTGGCGGTAATGATGAGCGAGAACAAACCCTCAACCAACTACTTACGGAAATGGATGGTTTTGAAGGTAACACTGGCATCATTATTATTGCTGCCACCAACCGCCCAGATGTTCTTGATGCAGCACTGTTGCGTCCTGGACGCTTTGACAGACAGGTGATAGTTGATGCACCAGATTTAAAAGGGCGATTAGAGATTTTGAAAGTTCATGCCCGGAATAAGAAAATTGATCCTAGCGTATCATTAGAGGCGATCGCTCGTCGCACCCCTGGTTTTACTGGTGCAGATTTAGCTAACCTACTCAACGAAGCAGCAATTCTCACCGCCAGAAGACGCAAAGAGGCGATTACACTCCTAGAAATTGATGCTGCTGTAGACCGGGTAGTCGCCGGGATGGAAGGTACAGCCTTAGTAGACAGTAAAAGCAAGCGCTTAATAGCCTACCATGAAGTCGGACACGCCTTGGTGGGAACCCTAATCAAAGACCATGAACCAGTGCAAAAAGTTACACTCATCCCGCGAGGACAAGCTTTGGGATTAACTTGGTTTACGCCTAATGAGGAGCAAGGATTGGTTTCTCGTTCCCAACTCAAAGCCAGGATTACTGCCACTTTAGCAGGTCGCGCCGCCGAAGAAATTGTTTTCGGCAAGCCGGAAGTAACTACTGGTGCTGGGAATGACCTACAACAAGTCACAAATATGGCACGACAAATGGTGACACGGTTTGGTATGTCCAATTTAGGCCCCTTGTCCCTAGAAAATCAGAGCCAAGAGGTATTTTTGGGACGCGATTGGATGAATAAATCAGAATATTCTGAAGAGATTGCGGCCAAAATAGATTCCCAAGTCCGCGAAATTATCAACCAATGCTACCAAATTTCCAAAAAACTGTTGCAAGACAACCGCAAAGTTTTGGAGCGTCTAGTAGATTTGTTATCTGATGAAGAGACAATTGACGGCGAATTATTCCGGAAAATTGTCGCCGAAAATGCCCAGTTAGCTGATGTCAAATTAACTGTGAGCCTGTAAACAAGTAGGGTGCGTCAGTCATAAATAAGCTGATGTGCAGCTAAATTGTATAACACGAAAACGCAAAATTATTGTAGTGCGGGCATCTTGCCCGCATCCAATATACAAATTAAATACGCAACAGCTTATAAACAAGTGCAGCAGTTGTATTACAGCAGATTGCAACTTTGTGAGGTACAGATCATCGCAAGGGCACAGCAATTCTGTGCCCCTACCTGTGTACTTCATTTACCTGAAAAACGCTGTATTTTTTGACGCACCCTATAAATTGGGTATTTTCTCAAATTCAGCAAATTGATCTGTTCAAGACTCAACAACACCGAAAATTGCTAGATCATGCGTAATGGCTTTGAGTCCGCTATATTGTAAATATTTAGAGTTTCGTGATTTCCCAACAATGCCAGCAAGGTTGCAAATAAAAGCTGAAGATTGCTCCCCTTTAGGACAATTCATTCTTCAATACTTGGAAGAACAGAATATCAGTATGAACCGTCTGGCTGATTTGTCTGGTGTGCCTCAGCCTCGACTTAGAGGTGCTTGCTTTAAGGGAACCTGTCCTACCCCGGAAACTTTGAGGAAACTGGCGAGAGTGATGGGGAAACACCACTTAGAACTTTATACATTAGCATACGAAGCCAGAATTCAGACGCTGCCACAAGATGCAGATGATAGTTCTCTGGATATGTTGATGCGAGATCTGTTTGAAACCGCGAGAGAACTGGGATTAGCCGTTCCCAAAGTCCGCCCTTCTAAGGACAAAATCCGCAAAGCTCTACTGGAACTCGGATTTCGCGCGGTAAATGATGAATGTGCCTGAGTTGGAAAACTGCTGTAAAAAAGCGTATGCCGTACTTTGATTCAGGTGCGACATACGCTATGCTTGAGTTTTTAGATCAAGTTACTTATTACGATTGGGAACTGATCCATAGATATCAATATTCGCTACTGAGAGCCGTGGCGGTGGGTTAATGGTTGGGTTGATACTTCGAGCTAGATCCAGGAAATTTCTTGGATCTCCTGCTTTAGGCTTCTTGTCTGTTGTAGTAAAGCCGCGAACAGTAGTTTGCCAGATGATCTGCGGGAACCCAAGTTTAGCACGATGGTATGCATCGTAGCGGGGAGACTTGATGTTGAAGGGTACTTCACCCTCTGATCTACCGGGGAGTACCCGACGACGTTGATAAGGTAATGTGTCGTAGCCAAAAGCTTCGAGATACTCCTCAGAGTTGAGTAGGTCATCGATAAAGCCTTGAACGCCCTTTGTCACCACGACAATCGACCAAGCCAGCTTTTCCCGGTTGTCGTAAACATCACGACCGAGAACCCGTTGTACAGTTTGTTCGACAAAACGATAGTTGTTATTGAGGTCGTAGAAACTGCGCCTGTAGGTATTAGATAGCAGTAAGCCGCGAACGAAATCGCGCACTGTAATCTGACCACTACGAAGCTGAGACTCTAGAAAACGTTCCCGATCCGCAGCAAAGGCGTGGAAAAAAATCTGACGATAGGCTGCTTCAATCAGAATGTCCAAGTCTGTTGAAGAAAGCAGGTTGTCTGTAGAGTAGATCCGGGGTTGCTCATCTCCAGGAACCTCATAACTTGCTACCCGTTGGTTTTGAGAAATAGGTGAATATTCTAAAAGAGGAATTGCCACGAATACAAAATCTCCCTTTCCTTTATGAAATATTACAAAGTTCTCATAATCATACAAGGACAAGGGGGACATTATTCGCTTTAGTTTAATAAAAATTACATAACTTAATTGACTGCTGAAGTGTTTTGACAAAAAGGTATTGAGGTATCAAGCAGTCCAAAAACAGTGAAAACTCTTGTACAAACGCCCCCATCTTCATCTATAGCGATTCTCAGTTGGATGCCTTATAGATTATATTGTTGGGTGTAGGGGCGCCTTACGAGCGTATTGGACTCAACCCATAACAGATATATCCTATTGTAGGGCACATTGGAAGTCCTCACAACGGGAGTGTCACCCAGCAGGTTGTACCAATTCCCACTTGACCCTCCGAATTTTAGATTTTGGATTTTGGATTTTGGATTTTGGATTTTGGATTGTTTTCGGTACGAGCAAGACCCCAATCAGAGTGGAACAAATCTCAAAGACTTATCGGTAGGGGTTTAGCAATGCTAAACCCTGACTCTCCGAATTAACCGCCTATCAAGTTGTTAGCTTCTGAAAAGAGGATGAGGAGGAGAACTAGTACCCACAGAAAACCTATCAGACTCAAGCTGGTAGTCCAGTCAGCACGGTTGATGAAGGTATAGAGACTAAACCGTTCAAATTCGTCAAACATACCAGTGGGAATCGGACGGGCGAGACGGCTAGGAAAGGGAAGCTGGTTGCGATAATCTTCACCATAACGCGCCATACGAGCAAAGGGTAGTTCACCTTGAGCGCGTTGAGGTAAGATCCGGCGGCGTTGATAAGGAACGGTATCATAGCCAAAGTTACTCACGTATTCTTCAGTGTTGAGTAAGTCATCGATAAAACCTTGTAGTCCTTTGGTGGCTAGCACAATCGACCAGGAAAATTTTTCGCGATCGCTATAAACATTACGACCCAAAATCCGCTGAATGCAAATCTGCACAAACCGATAGTTATTATTACTCTCGTAGGTGAGTCGTCGAAAAGAATCGGATATGATTAATCCGCGAATGAAGTCTCTGACAGTAATTTGACCAGCCCGTAACTGAGACTCCAAAAATCGCTGACGATTGCTGGATAAGATTTGTTGCTCGTTATAGATCTGGCGATAGGCTGCCATGATCAACATATCCATAGACGAAGCAGCCAGGAGGTTGTCGGTTGTATAAATCCTGGGCTGTTCATCGCCAGGAACTTCAAACCCTTCGACTCGATGGTTTTGAGATAAGGGTGCATATTCTAACAAAGGAATCGACATGAGGGTTCTCCCATCAAATTTGTTGAGCAAATCTCGTCCGAAAACTGCCGTTTTTAAGCCAATATTGTTTTAAGTCATGGTGAGGAGTGTGCAAACTAGCTCTGACTCGATACAGAATGACTTGACGATGATTACCTATCCAAAACTTGCCAATTGAGTCTACAGAAATCACTGTTCCCCCTAAGACTGCTATACAATCACTAAATCGTTCCAGTGCTGTAGAATCTACGGTTTCAAAGATAAAAAAGTTTCTCGAACAAATAACATGGCGACTACGAATCCAGTTTTGCAACTTTTTTTCAGCAGTGGGTGGTAGTATTCCTACTGGAGCGATCGCAAGACTCATACCATTTTGGATTTTAGACTTGGGATTGGAAATCGCCTTTGATCTACAGGCTAAGTAAATCCAACATCTCATACCAGCAGTCAGGAAACTGGTCAGAAAATGGTAAAGAAATCGGAAAGAATTACCAAAATTAATAAATATTAATATAATGTTACATTTATTTGCAATAAAAATCCGCAAAATGTGATAAAGAGATATTTTGAATTCAAAAATGAACGGGATTTAGGAGAAAAATTCTCGTAAAATTGTGGAGGGAGTCTCCGGTTCACAAACGCAGAGTTACAGTTGCCAAAAATATCCCGATTGTTTATGCGGATTCTCCTGGTTGAAGATGATGTGCGCCTAGCAGAAACCTTGGCAGAAGCCCTGAAAGACCAACTTTATGTGGTTGATGTTGTCCATGATGGAGAAGCCGGGTGGTATCAAGCCAAAGCCCTAGATTATGATTTGCTATTGTTGGATAGGATGTTACCAGAATTGGATGGCATAAGTCTTTGCCATCGGTTGCGATCGCACGGTCATAACTTACCTATTCTCATGCTCAGTGCCTGTGACACAATCAACGATGAAATTAACGGGCTGGATGTGGGAGCAGATGACTATGTAGTTAAACCAGTCGATTTACAAAAATTATTTGCTCGCATTCGCGCCTTGCTGCGTCGGGGGGGTGTGACATCACCACCGATCTTAGAATGGGGCAATTTGCGTCTCAATCCCAGCACCTATGAAGTCAGTTATGGACAAACCCCCATCCATTTGACACCCAAGGAGTATGGTCTGTTAGAATTGCTACTGCGGAATGGTCGCCGCGTCTTGAGTCGCCGCGTGATGATTGAACATGTATGGGCGTTAGAATCGCCTCCAGAAGAACATGTGGTCAAGGTTCATATCCGTGGTCTACGCCAAAAAATCAAAGCGGCGGGAGCCACTGAAGACCTGATTGAGACAGTTCACAGTATGGGATACCGTCTCAATCAACATAATTGCTAAATTGAGTTCAGCAGCGGTGAGTAATTTTTGCATCATCATCGACCATTTTTCTGCCGCCGCTGCAACTATTTGGGGTTAGCTTACCACTCCCCTGTAAATGTGTACTGCTTAGTGTAAGTTAGTTTTGTTACCTGAGGTATTTTGGCAGAGTTTTTCAGATCCTGCGGTTGAGCCGCTGGTAAGATAGATTCAGCCTGTGCTGGTGAAGGTAGCACATTGCTTTGTGCTATTTCCGATAGTGGCTGAACGGACTCAATCCCTGAGACTTGAGAATGGGAAGGCGATAGAGTGATGCTGGTAATCTTGCCACCAAGGCGATGAATACTCTGAATCGCTTGAGACAGACAACTATAAGAAATTGTCTTTGTGTACTTCGCCATCCGCATTGTCTTTCGATGACAACCCCCTGTCACTTCAATTGTCACTCGGCAACTACTGTAGTCTCTGGAATCGTCAGAAGGAATGATTGTGGCTGCCATACAAATCACCTTGAATTCGATGCTTCATGATCGAAACTTATCATTAACCTGAATCAATATACAAGGGAACTATTCACAACTTGACTATGTGATTTGCAACTATTCATAGGCACTCAATTCTGACTGAAACACTCCGGCAAATTATGCCAAACTGAGGATGGGAAACAGAACTGAAAAAGCTAGCTAAATCTACTCAAAATAGCTTTATTTTGATGATGGTGCCGGACTCAGGGATAAAACACCCTACTGGCGTGTCAAGGCTAAAATAGTGCAATAACAGAAGTTCTATCCGCGTTTATCTGCGTGCATCTGCGTTTAATTCCATCCAAGTGCATTGCATCATTTTAGTCATGTCAGTCCCCTACGTATCTTTTCAAAAATCAAACCCCAACCTACTTCGCGGAGGTTGGGGTTTCGCCACTTCCAGTAACTTACTTAAATGCAGAAGTAACAAAAAAATCTAAAATCTAAAATTGACACTGTCAAAACCCTAGATTTCAGCCTAGAGTGCAGTAATACTAGCGATCTTACCACCCTGACGCTGCACTCTCTGCATATGAGGGGTCAGCTCTTCATAGGGAATAATAACGGCTTTGTTAACCCGGCGAACTTTAGGATAGCCAGGCCGACTAATTCCTGTGACTTCAACTCGAAAAAGCTGACCAGATCCGAAAGCTTTTGATCCACCAAAAGCACTAAAGGAAGCGTCGCCTTTTAACGCAGGTAAGAAAGCAAAGCCTCCGCCACTACCCGAAGGAGGTACTACCGCAGAAGCAGTATTACGAGCTAGATCCTTAACCAATCGGGGCAGCTTACCAATCAACTGTACCCGATCGCTGCTGGCATAGCCCCGATAAAGCTGTAGTAGACGGGGAAATCCGACTGATCTCTGACCCACACCTGTGGTAACAAAGTCTCGGTAATAAGGTACAATGTTTTCACCAAAGCTTTCTTGATACTCCGGTGAGTCAATGTAAGAGTCAATATCTGCATCAAAGCCCTGGGATTGATAGCGATTCATATGATCAGTGATTTCCGACTGGTCATAGGTGCCCGTCCTAGAAGGTGCTTATAGTTATGCTCAATTGTCCGGCTGTGGAAATTGTTGTAAAAAAACTTCTGCTTGTACAGTTCGGATTTAGCAACTTGACGAACAAATTCCTGCACCGTGATCTGGCGATCGCGCAGCAATGACTCAGGAATAACAAGACGTTCAGAATTCAGGAGATGAGGATTACCCAATACCTGCTGATAAACAGCCAGAATAACCGCTTCAATATCTCCCTGAGTCGCCTTGGGACGCAGTTCTAGCGGATCTGCATTGCTAAACGCCGACGTTCCTAGGCGAGATGCTGCTGTTGTAATAGCCACCGGAAATTCTCCTTGAATAATTTAATTTGTCATGGAATGAATAAAAATGGGTGGGTTGGATCAACAAAGGGTAATCTGTAATAGGTCAGAACTTCCTGGCATTTCCTATTACAGATTACCCCCAATACCCTATGAATTTAGGCAGAGGTTACACTAATCACTTTAGTGCCAGAACGACTCAACTGTTTGAGTTTAGTCGTCAATTGGTCATAGGGAACAAGTAGTTCACTGATGCTCTGGCGCACAACGGCTGATCTGGGGGACGCAGAGCGTAGCACCCGTAGTCGGTAAACATCCCCACGAGATCCACCCAAACCACCAGAGAGCGCACTAGTAGCAGGAGAAGAGATTGGGGTTGCCAAATTTCTGGCTACTTCCCAGGTTAAGCGGGGTTGTTTTTGCCCCTGCGCCCGATCGCTGTTAGCATAGCCGCGATAGAGGTGTAACAAACGGCTAAAGCCGATCGCTCTTTGTCCGGGGTGATCGACTTGAAAATCTCGATGATAGGGAACAATGTTATTCCCAAAACTATCTTCATATTCTACTGAACTGAGGTAAGAGTTAATCTCAGCTTCGTACCCCTGGGAGATGAACAGATCTAAATGATAAGCAATCTCAGTCTGATCGTAGGTGCCCTTCCCAGTAGGTGCTTGTAGTTCAACTCAATAAAACGTACATGAAAGTTAGGATATAAAAACTTCTGGCGATACAGTTCTGACTCGGCAATCGCCCTGACAAACTCTCGCACTGATATCAAACCCCGCACCAAAAGTGACTCAGCCCACTAACCGCTCACTCTCCATCAGATGCTCATTACCTAGCACCTGGCGGTAGGCTGCTAAAATCACACCTTGAACCTCATCTTGAGTCCAATTAGGGCGTAATTCAACCGGTGCTACTTCTTCAAAGGGTCTAATCCCCAATCTCCCTGCTTCTTGTAAGCCAACCATGATTGTTTCCCCACGCAACTAATCAGTAAACAGGTTTTTTCCCAGATTTTTAACTTTACTGCTGATTAAAGTTGCCCGAAATGATCAACAAAGCCATCGTATCGATAGATCTGCTGATCTTTTCGGGCAAAGCACCCAACTAGAGCGCGTTGATGATATAATCGATGTAGGAGTTGATCTCAAGTCCAGGATCACCTGTTAAGCCATGATTAGCTTTGATGTACTTGAGCGCTTCAGCATACCAACTGGGAACCAATTCAAAGCTGCTGTGCATTTCAGCCAGACCTGACAATAGGTAATCATCAGCAGGGCCTGTACCCCCAGCAATCAGACAATATTGAATGATCCGCACATAATAGCCGATGTCGCGTAAGCACTTAGCTTTACCACGAGCATCAGAGGCGTAATTATTACCTTGTAAGGTGTTGGTATAGGGGAACTTTTGGTAGACAGCATTAGCAGCACCTTCAGCCAACTGTTGAGCTTTATAACCCAAAGCCTTTGCTGCTTCTAGGTCGGCGGTAGCCAAGCGCAGGCGACCAAATGCTACTTGAAGTTCGACGTTACCTAAGTAACGGCCTTGAGAATCTGCAGCTGCAACCGCTTCAGTCAATTGCGTTTTCATCGAAATAATATCTCCGTAGTATTTTAAAAAGTTTTAACTGGATAAAGCTTTAGGTGGAACGTATGCTGAAGCAAGGTGACGGCACTTGAGAATTTTGCCTGCAACCTGCATGTCAGCCCGGAAGACTGTTATCTAACCGCAGCAGCAGCCCGATCAAAGTAGCCGGATAATTCAGATATCAAAGCGGTACAGTCACCTGGTTGGATATTGTTACGATCATTAGCGATCGCAATCGCCGCTTCCTTCATTTTGAGGATGCTGGTTGCCATAGAAGAGGTAGGAACACCCAACGCCAAATAGGTTTCACGCAGGCCATTTAAACAGCGATCGTCTAGAGCGCTAGAGTCTCCCAAAAATACCGCATAGGTGACATAGCGCAGGATGATGTCCATATCACGCATACAAGCAGAAACCCGACGGTTGGTGTAAGCATTTCCACCAGGAGCAATTAACTGAGGCTGTTCTTCAAACAATGACCGAGCTGCATTGGTGACGATCGCAGAAGAGTTACTTGTAATGCGGTTCACAACATCGGTGCGCTTTGCACCATCTTTAACTACTGCCAATAGAGCATCAATTTGAGCGTTGGTTACTAACTGACCCTGGGTATCAGCCTGGGCAACGACCTTGGTAAAGGCGTCTAACATTGATCCAATCTCCTAATTTGTTCGATTGATTGAGTATAATTTGGCTACAAAATGCAGAGATTCAGTTTACGTTTAATGTCAACTGTCTCAGCATTTTGAAAAGGTTGTTGCACAAAACAGCCTAATTTCATCAAACTCTCTAAAGCTAGATGGTTTGCATGAAATATCAGACTTTCTTTGAGAAAATCAGACTTACTTAGGCAATAGCCTTGTCAACGCCATCAGAGCAACCTTAAGAACCTGATCTTTAGTTTGATAGGTCAACAGTTCAGTTCTTTTTGGCTATCTTTAATAATTGATTAGAGCAGTCTATTTGTGCAAAATTAGTGCAATTCAAGGAAGATCAAATAGAAATTTGATTAAGAAATATTAAGAATGGCAGCACGCCTTTTTCAGCAAGCGTTTTCAGGATTTTTATCAACTAAATTTATGTAACTTAATCGTTACATCAAGTTTTTTAGTTTTAACAATTGCTGCGAGATTTAAAGTCGCCTGGTTTTAGAGGCATCAGGTTGTGTGTGAGATGATTAACCAACAACTATAAAGTTAAGGTGTGTAAAGTTTTATCAGACTAGTGCAAGTTGAAATCCCCTTATCTTTTATGATCAAAATGCCATTTTTCAAGTTTTGTCATGCTGGGGGTTTGTATAACGTGGCTATTCCTCTATTAGCTTATTCTCCTTCTTGTCCAAACCAGCGCGTAGATGCCCTGGGCGCTCGCGATGACGCAGCTATCATTTATTCAACCGATGATCTGTTTTCACCAACAGAAATAGGAAATCTGATTAATGCTGCCTATCGCCAGATTTTCTTCCATGCATTTAAGTGGGATCGTGAAATTGTCCTAGAATCTCAACTTCGCAACAGACAGATTACAGTTCGTGACTTCATCCGTGGGTTACTGCTATCTAATACTTTTATCGACAGCTTCTATAACAAAAACAGTAACTATCGTTTTGTTGAACACTGTGTGCAAAAGGTTTTGGGACGTCGGGTTTACAGTAATACAGAGAAAATTGCTTGGTCTGCAGTGGTAATGACTAAGGGAGTCAAGGGGTTTGTTGATGACCTCCTCAACAGTGATGAATACATCGAAAACTTTGGTGAAAATACCGTTCCCTATCACCGCCGTCGGATTCTACCTAGTCGTGTTGCTGGTGAAATTCCCTTCAATATTACCTCTCCTCGGTACGATGCTTACCACCGCAATCAATTGGGCTTTCCTCAACCGATCTGGCAAGAGGCTGTCCGCAACTTCCGTACCTACGACAGTCAACCAAAGACTGGCGATCCCAGTTTGTTTCTCAGTATCGCCCAAAGCATCAATCCTAAAGCCGGCAGTCCAAATCTCATTTCTACCTCCAACATTGATATTGAGAAAACAGTCCCATATCGCCGTGGTTAAGTGGGATTAATTCGGTTGCTCACTTCAATGCAGGGCAAGTGCCAAAGACCTCATTGAAGTTGGGCATGTGGCTCACAGCTAAAATATAGGACAAATCAGGGGCGATTGCAGTGATGGACGCAATCAAGCGATCGCCCAATTATAAAAAAACTCTACCTACTCAAGGTAAGAGAGTTTCCCGCCGACTGGCGATGAAAATGATATTGTTTTGAAGGACGCAAAAAAGGTGTTACTGGTTTAGGGCTGACCATCTGTCGCCAAATTATCGAGCAACATAACGGTAGAATTTGGGCTGAGAGCAATCCAGGTTGTAGAAGTACCTTTGGGTTTACATTACCCACCCTTGACAGCGCCAATATCTCATAAGGGGTTATGTATGCATCATAAACGGATTTTAATCATTGATGACGAAGAAACCATTCAAACCGTTGTGCAATTTGGCATTAAAATGACGGCGGGTTGGGAAGTGTTCACAGCTAGTTCTGGTTCCGAAGGTATCCAAACTGCCAAAACAGAAAAACCAGATGTAATTTTGTTAGATGTAATGATGCCAGATATGGATGGTATTGCTACCTTTAAAGAACTCCAGTCTCATTCTGAGACTGAACAAATTCCGGTAATTCTGTTAACCGCTAAAGCACAAACAGCGGAAAAGCGACAGTTTAATGATTTAGGAGTGAGTGGTGTAATTACCAAACCCTTCAACTCCCTAGATTTACCGGATCAAATTGCCAAAATTCTCCATTGGTAGCCCCATTAATGAAAATCTTGCTTGTAGAAGATGATGACGCATTAATTAAAGTTCTGACCAGGAATCTGGCAACCCATCACTATGTTGTAGATACTGTTAAAGATGGAGAGATGGGTTGGACTTATGGCTCTACCTTTGAGTATGACTTAATTCTACTGGATATCATGCTACCAAAGTTGGATGGTATCAGTTTATGCAAGCGTTTTCGCACAGAGGGATATATCACTCCCATTATGTTACTAACAGGGCAGGATACCAGTACCTGCCAAAGTGCAAGGATTAGATGCAGGTGCAGACGACTATGTAGTTAAACCCTTCGATCCCATAGAACTAATTGCCCGAATTCGGGCATTACTCAGGCGAGGAAGTACCAATCCTTTTCCCTTGCTGACGTGGGGAGATTTGCTGATGAACCCCAGTACTTGTGAAGTGACTTACAATGGTCGCCCACTGAACCTGACAACAATGGAATATGATTTGCTAGAACTTTTGCTGCGCGACTGCCAGCATGTGTTTAGCAGTGAAGAACTTCTAGATCGATTATGGTCTTCGGAAGAATTCCCCTCTCAAGCAACAGTGCGCTCCCATATCCGTCGAGTGCGTCACAAGTTAGTTGCAGCAGGCGCTAGCCCTGATTTTATTTCCACCATGCATGGCAGGGGCTACTACCTCAAAGCATTAGGTACAGAAAACTCAACTGCTCGATCTTCTACACCTGCTGTGAATAATCCGGCGGGTTCCTTGGAAATAGCTGCCTCTATAGAAACATTTAGCGAATCGCCGAAGATTTCTTCTCTCGATTCCCAGCAACAATACCTCGCCTTCCTCAACGAAACTTGGAAAACGACTAAACCGAAAAGCCTCGAACAGATGAACATTCTGTTACAGGTTGTCAGAGACTTGCAAGCAGATAGACTCAAACCCCCACAACAAGCACAAGCGCAACAAGTGGCTCACAAACTAGCGGGTACTCTGGGAATCTTTGGGCTAACCAAGACAATGCACATCGCCCGCCAATTAGAATATTGGTTGGGTGGTCGAGAGCCGCTACAACCAAAACATGCGCCACTGATGAAAACTCTGGTGATGGCTCTGCAACAAGAGATTGATTATACCACAGTGATCCAGATGTCCCAGATTCCCAACGGACAGTCACCGCTGTTGTTGGTTGTAAGTTCTGACACCGAGTTAAACCAGTCCTTAGAAGCTGTGGCAACTATTCGGGGAATTCGCATTGAGATTGCTGCATTGCCAGATGTGACTCAAGCCTTGCTCACAACCGAGTCTGTCTTTGATCGTTTAAGTCAACATCCCGATGTCATCCTGTTGCGGTTGACCTCAACCTCATCGGAGTTGGACACATCCCAGATAAGTAATTTTTGGGAGACATTGCAGACATTCGCACATCGTTATCCTGATTTGCCAATTGTCGTCATAGGCGATCGCGGTGAATTAGGCGATCGCCTGGAGGTGATGCGGCGGGGCGGAAAACTTTTTTTGCCAGCCCCCATCCCTCCTGAGCAAGTGATTGACGCCGCTGTCAATTTGTTGCGCGGTACGGAGAAGGCAAACAAAGTCATGATTCTCGACGACGATCAAAATTGGTTACGCACTCTGCCAACCCTGCTTAAACCTTGGGGATTCAAGGTAACAACCCTTGCCGATCCGCAGCAATTTTGGACAGGTACTGCAAGCAGTTACCCCCGATGCCTTAGTGTTAGATGTAAATATGCCACAGATCAATGGATTTGAACTTTGCCAAATTCTCCGCAGTGACCCTCATTGGCAACGTTTACCAGTATTATTTTTGAGTGTGCTGACTGATTCGAGTAGTCAGAATAAAGCGTTTACTGTCGGTGCTGATGATTATCTGTTTAAGCCTGTGATGGGTGGCGAACTAGCTAACCGGATTCTTAGGCGGTTACAAAGAGTAAAAGCATGGGTAAGTTGATTTTTCATGGGGCATGGGGTATGCATGGGGGAATGACACTAATTACAGAGTTTCTCCAAGACTTTCCCCATCTGAAAACACCAGCATTGCAAGTTTTGAAAGCGATCGCGAAAGCGATGCTAGACATAGATGATTTGCAGCACTTAAAGCTTAAAATCGAGAAAGTCGAATCTGCCAATAAAGCTATCCATGCGTCGAGATTCAATTTTCTATAAACTATTTCAACAATCGCCAACTTTACTATTTGAGCTATTGACAAATCCGCCAGTAAATGCAGATGAATACCGATTTGATATCATGTCCGCCTAATTAGTTATAATTCCCGCATCTGTGCAAAAACTGGGAAACTCTCTTTCCCCCTGCTCCCTGCCCCCTGCCCCCCTGCCGTCTTCATGATAAGTCTTTAACCGGACACGATATGATTCGGTAGCAGTTAAAGAACCAAAATTTGAAATCGATGGTGTATTTCTACCTCCAGAAACTCAAAATCCCGGAGTTGTCTATTTCTGTGAGGTACAGTTTCAAAAAGACGAAAGGCTCTATGAAAGGGTATTTGCGGAATCTTGGTTATATTTCTACCGTAATCGGGATAGATTTAGTGATCTGCAAATAGTAATAATTTACCCATCCCGTAGTCTTGAACAAGCTGATATTCGTCCCTATATCAGTCAACTTAATAGTCCACAGGTAAATCGCATATATTTGGATGAATTGGGTGATATTCGCTCTTTACCGTTGTGGGTAGCGTTAATGGTATTGACAACTATCGAGGACGAGCAAGTAACAGAAGAAGCGAGATATTTGCTTACAAGAAGTCAGCAGGAAGTTCCTCAGCCAGAAAATCGCGCCATAATAGAGTTATTGACGACAATAATGGTATACAAATTTGAAAACAAGAGCCAACGGGAGGTAGAGGAAATGTTGGGAATTACACTGAGAGAAACACAGGTATATCGAGAAATCAAGGAAGAAGGACGCGAGGAAGGACGCGAGGAAGGACGCGAGGAAGGAGAAAAATCGCTTGTTCTACGTCAATTAGCTAGACGGGTGGGAGAATTACCCCAAGAGGTGCGTCAACTAGTTGAATCTCTCTCGCTGGAACAGTTGGAAAATTTGGGGGAAGCTTTGCTTGATTTTTCTGGTATGTCCGATTTGGATGCTTGGTTCACTCAATATTTAAGTTAATAACGATCGCCCAATCAAATTTCTCCTGATTCTGGCGATCGCTTAACCTTTAAGATAGTTGTGATGAAATTAGGCTAGGCTAATCGCCAACCAGAATAATAGAGTTAAGGAAAAAATCGCTTGTTCAAGGAATTAAGTAAATCACCAATAGTTTTACCAAAACCACAATTTTTACTGATACTATAAGCTGTCTGAGTATCCCAATTTTGCCATACTTTTTTTAAATCTCCTGTTTTTAAATCTGACAGTATAGTCCATGCAATTTCTCGATTATCAGATAAAGGTAATTCACCCCAACCAGATTCACAATAAACAGGGATGTGAGTTTCATATGCAAATTCACGAAATTCTTCATCGTTCCTTTCTAATTCAGCAAATGCTAAAGGATCAGATATTAACTTATCTTCCATTTTACGTTGTAAAGATACTTTGACTTTATCAAGAAAATCTTTACCGGTTTGAGTAAGCTTATAATAAGTCTCATTCAAGTATTTTTCAAGATTTCGTTTACCGAAGTCAAGGTAGTAATGTGGCGCTTCTAAATCAGGATTTCTCCTTTTAAAATCATCATTACGAAATTGATAGTAGTCAGGTGTTCCTAATGCATATGGATAAGGGGTTGGTGTAAGTCTTGTCGAAGTAGAATCTATTGTATCGGCAGATGGTCCGCGAGAAGTATTACAGGTTACTTTACTATTAATTTTAATACCATCTTTGGTAACAGTTCCTATGCTCTTTATTATCAAGCTTCCAAAGGGTGCATTTGCTGAACTAAGAATTATAATTCTATCGTTAGAAATCTTACCTTGAGAATGAGTTATATAGGAACCACCTCCACCAACCGAATAATTAACTACAGCATCAGGAATAATCAGTTGATTACCACGTTGTTCCATCCTAGATTTAACATCCCCACGCTCATCTTGACCATTAAAAGTTAATGTACCTGTGTATCCTGCGGTGCAACCTCGCTCGTCTATCGTGAAACCTCCTCCTTTACCAATCCAAGTGCCAGTTAAGTTTGTCGTAGGTTTGTCGTTACCAAAATTATTAAATTCGTTTTGATATTCTTGATATACATCGGTATATTGTTGTTGAGGTGAAACTCTAGGCGCACTATAAGGATTGTTTATAAAACAGAATCCTCCTAGATCCAAAACACAATTTGCAATTTTTTTGGCACTAGAATCACTTGAGTTTACAACAGCGCTACTGGATGTTGGTGCTGCATTCGCAGTCCCCATAAAAATTGATAGAAGTGCAAAAACTGTAATACTTCTTGAAGCAGCTTGACGCATGACAATTCTTCCTTAAGAAATAACGACTTTATCCGCAAATTGAAATAGTCCTACCAGCGCAATCCAAACTCCAGAGGAATAGCGTAATTACTGAGAATATAAATTCTGAATCTGTTATCTATAGAAAAATTAAGCGTGAAACAGCCCTGACGATAGATGTGGTTCAAATACGTGAAAATAGCTGTAAGTTGATCATAGCTATGTATTTCGTAGATTATAAGTAGTAAACTATACTTTTTGTTTTTAGCTAATTTTGTTAAATATTATTTAATTTCTTTCTTTATAATCAAAATTTGAGTATTATATCTCGTTGATAATAAAGTGCTTTATCTTAACCTCTGAGGAATGTCCCAATCCCCAGATTGCACAGGTTTTGCACGGACTATACGCCAAGGTAGGTTAATCCTATACTCAAAGAGAAGCGTATGTTGAACTCTATGCAAACATCGATAAGAAACCGTCAGCATTCTCTCATCCACAGGTTGGCAGATTCCATTGAAGAAATTTGGCACCAGCACCTGGATATCTCTCCTTACTCGGTTCCAGAAGGTTTAGGCTATGTCGAGGGACACTTGGAAGGGGAACGACTAGTCATTGAAAATCATTGTTACCAGACGCCGCAATTTCGCAAGCTGCATTTAGAATTGGCTCAGGTAGGCAGTGGATTAGATATTCTCCATTGTGTGATGTTCCCCAATCCCGAATATGCCATTCCCATTTTTGGCACAGATTTGGTAGGTGGGCGAGGTGGGGCAATTAGTGCAGCGATCGCCGATTTGTCTCCAGTCAGTAGCGATCGCGCCTTACCACCACGCTATTATCAAGAATTATCTGTTTTATCTCCCCTGGAGTTTTCCCAACCACGGGCTTTACCAGAGTGGGGCGATATCTTTTCGGACTTTTGTCTGTTTGTGCGTCCGGGAGACTCTCAAGAAGAAGATAAATTTCTGGGACGAGTGCGGGAATTTTTAACCATTCATTGTCAGATTGCTAGTATAGAAACGCCCCTAACTTCAAATCTTGACATCTCCAGGGTACTAGCTGGTCAACGAAATTACTGTACAAAGCAGCAACAAAATGATAAAACCCGCCGCGTTCTAGAAAAGTCCTTTGGTACAGATTGGACTGATCGCTACATGAATACTATGCTGTTTGATTATGTAGCCTGAACATACAGCAATTTTCGGATGAATGCGGTAAACAGGTAGGGACACAACAATGTTCATTGGTGTCAACTTAAGCTATAACGCTTATGCCATATATGTTTTACCCCACATCCCAATTCCCTCCTCGCTTGCGGGGAGGGGATGTTTTGACTTTAGACAAAACCGGCGTGGGGTAATGCGGGATCTTGATGGTACGTGAGTGGACTCAAGATCACGTTTGTTCATCACATTGCGACGTTGGTTAGATCGAGGACTGACGCAGAGATTAAAGTCCTGACTACGAACTTACCCACTAGGCAAAGTAGTGTAATACTAGTAAGGACCAAAGTTTGGCAACAAACCAAATAAAGGTAGCAAATACAACGAAGCTATCAAAAATACTATAGAAGCCACTAGCAATAAGACCACATCCCTGTCAGAACTACGCAAGAATGCTTGTAAACTAAATGGCTCAACTTGCTTGTATCCCCTCATAGAAAGTGGTAACTTATCACGATAATCAGTGCCGTAGCGTGCCATCCGTTCAAAGGGTAAATCGCCCTTTGAACGTTGGGGTAAAACGCGGCGGCGTTGGTAAGGAACTGTATCGTCGCCAAAGTTGTTGATATATTCTTCGGTGTTGAGCAAATCGTTAATAAAGCCCCTGAGTCCTTTAGTAGCCAGGACTATCGACCAAGCGAGTTTTTCGCGATCGCTATAAATTCTCCGCCCCAAAATCCTTTGTACACAGAGTTCCACAAAGCGATAATTATTGTTGGCATCGTAATTGAGCCGTCGAAAGGAATCGGATAAGATTAATCCGTGAATAAAGTCTTTAACCGTAATCTGTCTGGCTCTGAGTTGCGATTCTAAGAAGATTTCACGATTACTAGACAGCATTTGCTGTTCATGAAAAATTTGCCGATAAGCAGCTGTAATCAAGATATCCATTTCGGTGGCTGACAGCAGGTTCTCTGTTGTGTAAACTCTGGGCTGTTCATCACCAGGTATCTCAAAGCCAGTAACCCGTTGATTTTGAGATGAGGGGGTATACTCCAACAAAGGAATTGACATAATAAACACCTCTATGCTACAAATAATTCGCATATGAAAAATTCCGGCGTTGATTGGTCGAGTAAGTCGCACCCGATAACCACAGCCTTTAATTCACAGCCATGTAACTGCTATCCACATTGGGAGTCTCAAAATTCAGGATATGTCTGTCGAGAGATTTCGCCTTTTGATTTGCGAGAGAAAGCAGTAATTCGTAACATTTGATTGCTGGACTAGCTTATTCTCCTCGCCAAAACGCCAATGGGTTCTGAGTAGGACGGCAATGAGGATAAGATTTTAGTAAAGATTCCATCCTATACTTACCAGGGGGAGGTTTAATTCCTAATCCTAGGCAGAGATGAGTTAGCGATCGCGCAAATTGTTCATGATGCCCTGGATATCCAGCATGAGCATGGGCATATTCGTGGACGACTAATAATAACCAGTCTGCTGGCACCACTCGCCCTACATCAATCAGGATGGTGATGGGATTTGTCCCCAGATTGCAGAGAGCATCAATCCCAAAAGACTGAGCGAAGGGAGCAGCAAAAATTTGTATAACAGGTTGCTCCCACGGGTGAAAACAATCGTGGCAAGCCTGAAGATGTTTTTCCAGTTGTGTATTCACCGCATCAATATGCTTACCGATCCAGGCACACAGAGAAATGCGGTTATCTATATCATAAACCACATCGATCATTTCTGAATCGAGAGCCAGACTCCGAACTCCATACAGGTAGTCTAACCCTCGTGTAAATGGATCGCTACTCGTGGTGATGATTAATTTACCAACCAAAGAAGGAGAAGTATTTTGTGGGTGCAGCGCCATTTTTAATCTGGTCAGGGGTCACGTTTGAGAGATCAGCCCCATCCAGGTTAGAGGTAACTTCTGAACCGTCTGCCACCCGGAATTCGGTACAGAAGGTGGCGGTGCTAAAACCACCAAATCTTTTCACTGTACTGGTTCGCATCCGGATGCTAGGACCGACAAACCAGAATCTTTCAATCGAACTCATGCTTTCATACTCGGTCGTCAGAACTAACCCGTCTTCATCATCCATCTGATAGTGTCCCGCTACTGGGACAATTTCTGCATAGCCCCGTTCTCGCAGTAGTAATCCTTGGCGCGGGTTATCTGCATCAGGAATCAGGGAAAATACAGTGGAACCTTCATGATTTTCCTCTTCTCTATCCCATCCCATTGCACCATGCCAAGAGACAAAAGCACCACCAATCGCTAACTTGGGGTCAACCTCATGGAGTTGGCAAATTTCAATCACTTTTGGATCATCCGCAGCCAAAGCTTGTACCTGGATCTCCGATTCCCCAGCTTCAGATCGCTTGAAGGCCAGGTGGTGTGTCGTGCGTTGCGATCGCCATCTACCTGTACTTAGTTCAAAAAACTCCATTGCATCCATAAATTAACAGCTAACTCCAAACAAGAATTTTCAAACCCCTATGCTGATCAATTATAAAACCTAAGGGGATGCCAAAAAACACTGAATTATAGCTAGGGACTATAGCGGTTCTTAGTTGGATGCAATACAAAATTATATCGTCTGGTGTAGGGAACAGTGCCGTGCCCTTACGAGTGTATTGGACTGGGGATAATTCCATCGCCCTTAGTACAGCATTTCATTAATTAGTAGCGAATTCTCCGCGTTTCTGTGCGCTTACCTGAACCTCTGCGTTTAAATTTCTACCCTCAATTCGCCACGATTTTACGCAAAGCTCTACTTAGTATCTCTGGAACAAGACAAGATTGTCGAAACTCCCATAGATAAGGGGGAATTCAAGAAGCGTATTCCCACCTTATCTATGGGTATTTACATTCAATTTGATACTTGACAAATATCCTTTTATCAACATTCTGATTATTTTATTACAGTTTGTAAAGCATTACCCAAAAAATGTAATCGCGACTTCTTTTTTTTTGTGTTTATCATCACATTTTTTGATAAAAAATGCAATTCTCTCATAAATTAATGAGAGTATGATATTTTTTTGAATTCACAATATAAATATGTTTTTATTTGAATTTAATGCGTCTAAAAATAGCTTATTTTTAGCAAAAGCCTTTATTGAAAAGGTTTTTAGCGATATTTATGTTTTACAAAAATCGAGATTTTTTCAACACAAATATCAGGAATAATGCAGATATTCAACATACTAAACAATAGTTGTATCTATATACTGAATCTTCTAAACATTTCTTAGCAAAAAAGAAATAAAAATAGATATCAAACATTTATACTGATAAAAGAATTTGTAAGGGTTGGAAGAAAAACAAAGTGAATGAAGTTTCTGATGCAGAATTTTCATGACTGTTGTTAATAGTTGACAAACTTTTTCTTAAAATGAAAGACTGGTTGGTCTTTCTGCTAAGATTAATGTCTAAAAAATCCCATAGATGTTTCTTTAGACATAAAAAGTGAAAACTAAATTCTTCACCTTTTGGCTTGAACCCTCATCAATAAATTCTCAATTAATCAAAATTTAGGAGATTGAAACTATGGTGCAGGATGCCTTTTCCAAGGTTGTATCTCAAGCTGATTCTAGAGGCGAATACCTCAGTGATAGTCAGTTAGATGCTCTACTCGGTTTAGTTAGAGACGGTAACAAGCGTGTTGATGTTGTGAACCGGATTTCTAGCAATTCGTCTGCCATTGTTGCTAACGCAGCTCGTTCGTTGTTCGCTGAACAACCTCAACTCATTGCACCTGGTGGAAATGCTTACACGAACCGTCGTGCTGCTGCTTGTGTGCGTGATTTGGAAATCATTCTTCGCTATGTTACCTACGCAATTTTTGCGGGCGATGCTAGCGTTCTAGATGACCGCGCCCTCAATGGATTGCGGGAAACCTATCTAGCGTTGGGTACTCCAGGAGCTTCCGTTGCAGTTGGTATTCAGAAGCTTAAAGATGCTTCTATCGCCATTGCTAATGACCCCAACGGCGTTACTCGTGGTGATTGTACCTCTCTGATTGCTGAAGTTGCATCCTATTTTGATCGCGCAGCAGCAGCAGTTGCTTAAGTTGCTTAAAATATCGCAACACGTTTCATCAGACCTCTTGCAGAGAAGCAAAATCAAGCTTAAAAATCAATTTTTGCAAGAAGTCTATTCAACCAGTTTTTTGTAAAAGAAATTAGGAGAAAATTCTTCAATGACTAAAACTCCATTAACTGAAGCAGTTGTTGCTGCTGATTCCCAAGGTCGTTTTTTGAGTAGCACCGAACTCCAAACTGCATTTGGTCGTTTCCGCCAAGCAGCTGTCAGCTTAGAAGCAGCAAAAAGCCTGTCTAAAAATGCCTCTAGCCTTGCTCAAGCTGCAGCTAATGCTGTGTATCAGAAGTTCCCTTATACCACAACTACATCCGGCCCCAACTACGCTTCTACTCAAACTGGTAAAGAGAAGTGTGTCCGTGATATCGGCTATTACTTGCGGATTGTTACTTACGGTTTAGTTGTAGGTGGCACAGGTCCAATCGATGATTATTTGATTGGTGGTTTGGCTGAAATCAACCGTACCTTTGAACTATCTCCTAGCTGGTACATTGAAGCTCTCAAATACATCAAAGCGAATCATGGTATCACAGGTGATCCTGGTGTTGAAGCCAACTCCTACATTGATTATATCATCAATGCTCTGAGCTAATAAAGCCGTAACTGCTCAGTTGATGAGCCGGAGCAACTCATACCCATGAGTTTTAACAGGTTTTTCAGTTTTGTGTAACAGGGGTAAGAAAATAATTTGGTAATTGCGGAATACAGATAAATAGTATTACCAAATGATTTTTGGCAGTGTGTAATCCTGTTCCCTAAAAACTGAATCTAAGGTTTGCAGCCGTCAAACGTTGCAAATTTGCAAAAGCGTCAAGCATTTGCGTAGTAAGTTGGGAAAGTTGTAAGCATTGACTTCATGATGTGTTAGCAGTCAATTTAAATTGATTGAAATACTTGTGCTGCCAGAGTCTATAACATTTCAATTTATTACGCAAAGCTTTTCTTAATGGTGAAAAAATTTTTGATTTTTGACATATTTTGTGGTTCATCTGATTAGTTATGAAAATGAATAAGTTTGTAGTGTGGGATTTTTCAGCACTAAAGTGCTAACTACAAACGAAATTAAAGTGATGGACAATTAGTAATCCACAAAATAAATTTTGACCTGTTTTTAGCTGTAACGTAAGAAATTGTTACCTTGAGTCTAATGTTGGCAGATGTGTAAAAAATAAGGAAGAGATAGGATTATGGCAACATTAACAGAAGCGAGCCGATTGGGAATTCTTCCGTTTGCAGACAGTGCAAAAGTTGAATTACGCTTTGTGAATACGGCAGAGGAAGTAAAGTCAGTCATTTGGGCTGCTTATCGCCAAGTTTTAGGCAATGAGCATCTGTTTGAAAGTGAGCGACTCTCTAGTGCAGAATCACTATTGCAGCAGGCACAAACCACAGTGCGGGCTTTTGTTCGGGCGATCGCTCAATCAGAACTGTATCGCCAAAAGTTCTTCTATACCAACTCACAAGTTCGCTTTATTGAACTCAATTATAAGCATCTACTCGGTCGTGCCCCATACGATGAGTCAGAAATTGCTTACCACGTTGATATCTATAATTCTCAAGGTTACGAAGCTGAGATTAATTCTTACATTGATTCTGTCGAATATCAACAAAACTTTGGGGATGCGATAGTTCCTTACTATCGGGGCTTCCAAACTACACTCGGACAAAAAACCGTCGGGTTTCCGCATTTTTTCCAGTTGTACCGAGGCTATGCTAATAGCGATCGCTCGCAAAACAAGTCCAAAGGAAAATTAACCTGGGATCTGGGAAAGAATTTGGTATCCCCCATCTATCCTGCTTCCACTGGCTCGTTAACCGGTGTCTCAACGGGGAATCGTGGTGGTAATACTTATCGGATTCGTGTGACACAAGCGGCTTCCCCCAACTCACCGCGCATTCGCCAAAGCATTAGCGAAGTGGTTGTGCCATTCGATCAGTTATCGAATCGCTTACAACAACTCAATCGCCAAGGGCGCAAGGTAATTAGCATCGCCCTTTCTTGACATTGTTCATCCAGGAGACTTTTTAGATGGCTATTACAACCGCTGCATCAAGACTTGGAACCTCTGCTTTTAGTAAAGCTGCTGTCATTGAATTACGTTACAATGCGACGCAGGCAGAAATTGCACAGGTGATTACTGCTATTTATCGTCAGGTTTTAGGCAATGATTATTTGTTGCAATCGGAACGTTTGACTGGTTTAGAATCGCTGTTGTCTAATAAGACAATTACAGTACA
>CAVYXS010000128.1:0-29694 GCA_963772205.1 uncultured cyanobacterium | reverse complement strand
TCACTAATTTCCGCCAGAACAGGTTTTGTTGTTCAGAAAACCATGCAAACCATAGCCGCCGTAAAACATAAAAATTTTAAATGAGCCAATTCCATACTCCTCAAATAGCATTTGCATTTCCTCAATATGCTGACTGCTAATTGGGGCGATATGATAGCCGTAATCTACAAAAAAATTACCTTGTGATAGTGCTAAAACTTCTGGGAAAAAATCTTTGTAAGAGCCGCCTTTATTAAGATAATATTGTCCTGTACGGATGTAATTTAAGCTGGTAGTCACGCCTCCCATTGCTGCTGCTTTGCTTTCATTCACAGCATCTTGATCAAGTGGTTGATAGATACCGATGTGCATGTGAGCATCAACTACCCCAGGAAAGCCTAGCAAATTTTGGGCATCAAATACTTCTTGGCTATTTTCTGGGGTAATATTAGGAGAAATTTGAGCAAATTTCCCATCTTTAATTCCTAAATCCAGTAGTTCGACGGAATCATGATGCGGACGAACTACCCGCACATTTTTGATAATTTTATCTAATATGGGTGCTTCAGACATGGTAGACCTCACACTAAAATGAGTACAGAAGCCGGTTTATAGAGGTTCTCGGTTGAATGAGGTACAATAACCCCACCCCCAACCCCCTCAGAGCAAGCGAGGAGGGGGCTATAGTCACAATTTCCACATCCTACCGGAACGCGAACTAAATACCATCAAGATGTAACGTTTTTTTACTAAATTATTTTCAGGAGGCAAGACAATGGCAAATTTTAATGAATATCATTTAGACCCAGAGCAATTTCTTTTTCTCAAAAGCCTGGAAAATAACTGGCTAGTGATTAGAGATGAGTTTACACAGTTTATTAATCATGCCTCCGAAGAAGAGTTACAATTTACTTATGATGTTCTAGGTCCTAAAAATAAAACTATTAAAACCAAAGGAAGTGGTAAATACACTGCTTTTGGGATTTTATTTCAAGGGTTATTTATTGAAAAATATATTCAAATCCATCAAATAGAATATCCTAATTATCGGACAGATGAGGCTGCAGCAAGAGCTAAGGAATTAAGAGAGAAATATTTTCCCAATTTGGCTAAGTTGATAGAAAAAGTCAACTTAACTGATGATAATATCCTCAGAAATGTGTATTTTGGGACATTTCATCCAGGCTTGGATATTAAGCTGCATGTGAATTATAACCCTCACATGAATCGTGGGTATTTAGGATTGATTGTGCCAGAGGGAGATGTGGCGATGAAAATATGCCATGAGCAGCTTTATTGGCATGAAGGACAATTCATGGTTTTAGATCACAGCTATCCCCATTGTCCTCATAATTACACCAATTATGACAGAACTGTTTTGGTTGTAGACTTTTTTAAACCAGATAAGCCAAGAGAGGAAGTAAGAGAATTTGAACTAGAGCAAGTCGCACAACGTATGCAAGATAATCCTTACAGTTTAGGTGTTTTTGGGAAAAGCGATAAAGCTAAAGCAGAAGATTTTATTAAGTATGGTTTAGCGCATCAGTTAGAATGGGATAAAGTTTTAGGAGTTTAATATCATATCCACACTGTGTGGGAATCATTCGCCATTTTCAAAATTCTCTCAAGAGTCTGCCACACCCGTACACTTGATCCTGGATGTCGTTATGTCGTAAAGCATACCACCAAGTTGCTGCATTAATAGCAATTACCGGCTTTCCCAGCCACCGCTCCGCTTCGTCAGCAAGCCGGAGCATATTCAAATTAGTACCCATTTGCACGATACCGTCTATATCATCACCATCGAGTTCTTGAAGATGCTGGCGAAGAGTATCTTCGGAAACCTCAGCGATAGACACTGCAGTGGGACAACGGAGTCCTTTCAGCCGGACGACTTCCACCCCGATGTCACTGAAGAAGCGGCGTATCTTGTCGTCAGCCACGCGCTGATAAGGTGTAATTACCGCGATTTTGTTGATTTTGAAAGCTTCGACAGATTCCTGACACGCTGAGGCGCACGAAGCCACCTTAATACCAGCATAATCTTCTATCCGTCTGATGAATGCTTTGTTCCCCTCCATTCCTTCCCAAAAAGTCTCAGCACTCATTGCCATAATCAGGTAATCGACACCCGCCGTCATCACCCGATCAATCGCAAAGACAATTTCCTCGTCCATCTGCTCCAAAAGACGCACCATCTTTTCGTCAGGGACTCAAGTCCTGATCTTTAATATGAATCCGGGACATATGAGACGTAACGCCCCGTACAGCCATCGCGTGAACATCAGGTTCGACAATCGTGTTGGTACTCGGCGCAAGCACCCCAAATTTCTTTCTCCATCCTAACGTGTCTGTCATTGCCTACTTTTGCCTGACTACGATAAATATAGAATAATTCATACTCAGCATACTACGCAAAAAAATAATAGGACTTATGTATGTGTCACAGAAAAAGAACGGTGCGTGACGCCATAAGATCCTAATCTATGTAGAGGTTTTTGTCGTAGCGTCACACACCCTACAAATATAATGTGGCAGATACTCACTTGTCCTGATTCAGTGCGAACCGACAGACGCGTCTGATCTTGCTGAGTAATATCTGGGTTATGCAGTATCCAATAACAGTCTAGGCGGTCTTTGGTGCGAAACAGAAGTAATGCACCACTTTCAGTCCAGAATGGGCCATGTGGAATATGTGCAGATGGCCAGTAGTAGCCGTCCTTGTACATACCTGCATAGCGTCTATTGAAAGGATCATCGCTCATAGACCAATGTCCAAGCACATCTCCACAAATAACATATGCCTCTTCTGTGGTAGGATGACCAGCATAGAAGTTACCTTCAATCCACATAGGTACTAAACCAAGAATCCATGTGGCGCGTCCAGTTTTTTTATTGGTATACAGGCTTTTACGCGCTGAACCAGGAGGTAAAAAAGTTGTACTCTCCCATTTCATGGCGTGGAGTTCTTGCAAGGGAAGATACTCAGCCATTCTTTCATGAGTCTGCATATTCGCATGATATACAGAAGTTTCTGGGATTTGCTCAAGGGCTGCGTAATCTTCTGTAATATAATTAGGGGTAGCATCTGGCATCCATAATATAATGGTGTCTTCTTCCGCTTTCCAAGGGCCTGTGGGTATACCAGCTGGAATAAAAGAATAACTGAGATTACGTAGTAAAAACCCACCCTGGTAAAGTGCCCCAGTTAACACAAAAATTTCTACATCGGTAGTGAAATGACCAATGGGTGCTTTCCAACCCTTTTTGAGAATGACTCGTTGTGTAGATTCACCTGTACTTTCGTTGATGGATAGAACCTGGGCTGTACCGTCCTTACCAATAACAAAGTTTTCCACCTGAAAAGGTACTTGGGGAAAGTTGAGAACTGAGTTAAGTGACTCTTGAGTTTCTACATGTTTACGCCCTGTGGAGGTATTGTTGTTCATTTGAAACCTGTGTGTGTGAAAGATTAACATGATCAAGAATATATCCCAGAGGCACGCGATCGCCTCCTCAATCTCTTCTACACTGGTAAAATCAAAGTCGCCGTTGACTCAACCCCATTCAATGGTCTAGAATCTATCCCTGATGCTGTTGAATACCTGCTCAGTGGTCGAAATTGTGGCAAAGTAGTTGTCAGGTTTTAGATATTCACAAACATGACACAAAATTCTGAACATACCTTAAAAGTCGCTCACCAAGCCTTTGAACATTTTACCCACGGTTTAGCGACAGGTGAATGGCAAGCCTTTCTCGATATCCTTACCGAAGATTTTACCTTTTGGTTCCCAATCGGCAAATTCCACGGCTTAAATGAGGGAAAAGAACGAGCAAATGAATTTTTTCAATATGTTTCTACATCTTTTCATCCGGGAATTAAACTAACTTCTTTAGAGCGAGTTACCAGCAATGAGACAACAGTTGTATTTGAGTTTCGGGATGAAGGATTATTGCTAGGAGAACCTTACAAAAACCGGATTGCAGTTTCTTTTGATGTGCGTGGAGATAAAATTTCTAGCTATCGCGAATACTTTGGTAGCGATGGTAAATCGTATTAAGTTATATAAAACTTGTAGTCAAGACTTTAGTCCTTATCTTAAGAGTCCTTATGTTGAGGACTAAAGTCCTCACTACTATCTTAATTATTCTCAACATTTAGTTGATTGATTTCTTTACACTTAGCCTCTGCAGCTTTATAGGCTTGCAAATAGTCTTGACCACCTAACATTACATCCCCATAATATTCATAGGGTGCGTCTCCGTAAATTGGTAGTGGATCATCTTCTGGATAATCTTCTTTTGATTCTTCAATAATTGCTTTCAGCTTCTTTGCTGTCAAACTGTGTGCGGGAAAATACCAAAGTTCTTGGGGGTTTTTCTGTAGGTGTGGTAGGGTGGGGTCAACAATGCGATCGCTCAACTCAATCCAACTGTATTCAATTGGTTGGTATGGGTGTCCAGGAAAAACTAAAAATCCTTGCACATATTTGGCTCCCTCAGTAACCAGTGCTGCTCTGTAAGCATTCTCAAATGGTGTACTAGCTTTGCTTTTGATACTTTTAGCAATTGTCATGGAAAGCGTTTCATCCAATGGTTTGTTCATCACCAGTGAGATTTAGAGCAGTGACATGAATATTTTAGCAGGAGATGGGGATTGGGGGGATGGGGGGATGGGGGGATGGGGGGATGGGGGGATGGGGGGATGGGGGGATGGGGAGGATGAGGATATTGAATAATTTTTTACTACTCCCTTATCTCCCTTATAGCGTTTCCCGCCAGCGTGAGGTACATCATAGCCCCCTCCTCGCTTGCGGGGAGGGGGTTGGGGGTGGGGTTCTTGTACCTCATTCAACTGAAAACTGCTATATCTCCCTTATCTACCCCACCTCCCCACCTCCCCACCTCCCCACTCAGCACTCTCCCACTCCCCTCATTTTGTCCAGATAAATCCCAAGGTGGCGATCGCCAGTATAATTAAAGCGGATACAGCAGCGGTAGTCGCATAGATGGCGCGTCTGTAAATAACATTTAGTTTTTCTTCACTGAGTTTTCTTTGATTTCTTTCTCGTTTCAGTTCTGCAATTAATTCGTTTAATTTGGGTTTTTGTTGCTTTTGAATAAATGCGGCTAAATAGTCATGTACTAGTTGATAGCGATCATCGGGATTTTCTGGTAATAAAACGACTATTCCTGATTCTACAAATATCCGCAAGACTAAATCTAAGTTGTGAGTTTCTACGCTAAAATCTGCTAATAACTGTAACTCTCTTTCCAGTTCTGAGCGAGTTTTGAGGGGACGAGTTCCTTTTTCATCGGTGAGTAAGTACAGAATGATTTCCGATTTTTCTTTATTTTCAACGCCGCAGTCTTCTACTACTTCTTTGAGATAACGTTTAACTAATTCTTCTTTTGGGCCACATTCTTGATAGTTGGATAAAGTTGTAATGTTCTCTGTTTGTAATTGCGCCCCTACTACTTGCAATTCTATGGGGCGGACTTCTTCAAATTGAACTGCTAAATCTTGGACTAATTTCTCGATTAAGGCGGGTTCTAAATGAAAATTAGAGTGTTCTGTTAATCGTTCAATTAAAGATTTGGCATCAGGGGGAGCAAAGTTACCTAATTGATAAAGGACATTTTTACTCAGAATATCGTTGTTGATGATATTCATACTAGGAAGACGATTAAATTCTAACAAGTAATGCAGGTAATCTTCCCGCAAGGACAAAATTACTTTCACACCGAGAATGTTGAGACATTCTCCCAAAAATTCAAAAAATAATCTTCTTTTAGTTGGTGATGGATCAACAAAAAAGAATTCTTCAAATTGGTCAAAAATTAGCACTGTCCGGAGATTACGCTGTTCGTTTTGCCGCAAAATATCGAGGATGGCTGCGGCTGAATCTAGGGAAGCAGAGGTAAAGGGTGAAAAATTAAAATTACTCTCTTTCTCTCCGGTTTCTATTGTGATTCCTCTTTCCTTCAGAGCAGTTTCTAATAGTTTTCCTAATTCTCTAACCCAGTTGGTGTAAACTCCCATTGCTATGGGTAAAATATCTTGGAGACCAATAGTTTTGTTTTTTAATGCTGGTAATAATCCTGCTTGGACTAGAGAACTTTTTCCTACGCCTGAATGTCCATGAATTACTATTAGTTTATAATCAGGACGAGCGATTCTTTGTAATAAATTTTCAACATCTCTTCCTCTACCAGATGCAGTAATTTCTGGAGCGATGGTTTCACCTTGTAGTGAGGGAATTAATCGAGTCTGGACTATTTGAGTCAGGGCTAATTTTGCCTGTCTTTGCGGTTGTATTCTCCCTGCACCAATAAAGGCTCGAAATCCATATTGTTGTTCAATAGAACGCTGCTCTAGTTTAGCACGAAAGGCATCTAAATATCGCTGTTGTTCCCAATAGAGCGATCGCAGTGCTTGTAAAATGCGAATATATTGATGTGGATTATCTTGACTACCAATATCTCGCGCCATTTGTAGATGTTTTACCGCTCGTTCTACCTGACCTAAATTTTGTTCTGCTTGGGCTAATAACAACAGATATAAAGCTCGATACTGTTGTTGATTTACTTTATTTTTAGCAATGTTATGCAGTGCGGTATAAGCATTTTGCTTGGCTTCTTTCCAATGTCCTTTGTTAGCCTCTACTTCTGCTAAAAATCCGTAAACTTGAGCTACTCGCAGGGGATTTCCATATAGTTGCTGCAAACTCAAAGACTTTTGAGCAAGATTTTGTAACTCGTCCCAAGCTTCTAATTGTTGTAATACCTCACCTAAAGGATTGATAAATTTAGCAACTAAAAACGGATAATTTGCTTCAGTACAAGTGGTGATACACTGCTGAAAATAGTTGGCAGCAGTTTCTAGATAATTACGAGATTGTACATGTTCAGTAAAGCTATATCCTAAACATTCCCTCTCCGCTAGTTGGAGGTAACATAGCCCAATATAAAACAATAATACTCCCGCTCTTAATTTGGGATTTTGAACTGGGGAATGGGAATTACTTATTTCTCGCCATCCCTCCATCTCCTCCTGGGACATCTGACGCCAAAATTGTAAGCTTTGTTGATAATGAATTAATGCCACATCAACCTGATTCTTTAAATAAGCATTTTGACCAAGAACAAATTCTACACTGGCTTTTAATGCTGGTTCTAATTCCTGTCCTCGCAATTGTAAATCTTTCAGGGTTGTGACAATTTCTTGACGGCGCAGATATCCCATCTGCCAACTAATAGAATATGTATCAGAAGTGAGTGCTATTGCAAAGAGAGTATTTGTATCTTCTTGGAGTGAAGAAATTAATTCATTGGTGGGAATAACAAATTCTGTACTTGTAGCCCAACTCTCAAAATCACTCGCTAATCGTACCATTTGACGCAAAACATCATCTTTCACCCACACAACTACAGGAAAATGAAAATTCTTCCGAAATTCTTCCCGCACTTGATTTGTTGCACTTAATATCTGTTCTAAATCATGCACAGATTCTAAGTGAAAAACCATCAATGCACCTGGTTGTTTATCCTTAACTTTGGCGTGAATTTTGGCATAAAGTGTTTTATCATTTCTCTGTAAATTGAGAATTTCGATGTCAATATTGGTAAGCTGTTGCACACGTTTTACCAGACGCGATCGCAATCTTAAATAATTACACCGCGCCAAAATTAGTTTAAACTGACCAGCAGAAGCCTCTAGCGTCCATGCGAGTTCTTCTAGTGCTTCTTCGTTGGGGAAAGGTGGGGTGGTGGGGTGGTGGGGAGAACTCGGAGTTTCACCTTCCCAACTCCCCCCATCAGAAATACTCATGACTCCAACTCCCTAGCTTCTGCGAGAATGGGATTGATATCAAACCAAGATTCACCGTGGCGATCGCGATATTCAAATACTAGGCGACTGTGAATGAGTATTTGATACTCTTGATCACCGCTAACTTTTTTACGTTGCTTGACTTGGCGCAGTAATTCCCATTCATCATCAGAAATTTGCATAGTCATTTCGTTCCGACGGATGCGAATTAATGCTTCTAAGGTTTCCCGATTGAGGGGAAGTTCCCTTTGCTTTTGAATCCAATTATTCAGCAGTCGCAACAAATCTCTTACATGACCACCGCTAGCGCTACACAAGCGGTCTAGAGTGTCTATACTATCAAAAACTTCGGTAATTTTACTATCACGCTGCTGGGGCGTTAAATCAGGAAAAGCTCTGGCTAATACCAATTGTCGCAATAATGCTAACCCTGGTTCAAATTCTGTACCATCCTGTAATTGTAATGGTACCATTGGTAAGACTTTTGGGTCTTCAGGAAATCGCTGCGTCAAGTTTCCATAGTCATTAGAGAATTTTAATGCTAAAGGCATTGTATAAACTACATGACAATTCAGCTTAGTCAAATACTCGCTTTGGTCAATAAACAGATATTCTTGTTGAGGACGACCCCAAGACTTAGGACGACTATCTAAGCGATCCAGATTATCGACAATGACGACTAATCCCTGTTTACCCTGCTGCTTGAGTTTCGCGATCGCAGGTTCGAGGAGTTCTTGATTAATCGCTTCTAACAGCTTAGTTTTTTGCGGACCGAGATATTGATTCAGGCGATCGCGCAATGTGGCATCACTTTTGGTTTTAGCTGTAATTTCGCCAATGCCAAAGGCTAGAGAAAACTTTTCACCTTCATGGGCAACCCCAACATCACCAACCACCGGCACCTTGAGCTTAACACCTGTAACATCTGCGTTCAATATCTTCAACGCACCTTGCAACAATTCTTTTAATATTTTTGGTTCAGCAACGTCCATTTTAGCCAAACTTTGACTAACACGACGAGCGATCGCCAAGAAAAAATCGCCAATATCTACATCAGCCATTTCTAAATCTTGACTCGATTCAAAATAAACCACATGGAAACCAGATAATTCCAATTCAGCTTTTAATCGCAGTAATTCTGTAGATTTACCACACCCAATATGTCCAGTAAATAAAACACAAGTTGGTTCATCAGGAGAAAAATAGGCAATATTATCCTTCAGTTCCTCAATAATTTTCCCCCCGCGTACCGAAGAAAAATCAATGTAATATTTCTGGTCTTCAATATTTTCCACAACCAGAGTCTTGCTGGGATTGGTAGCTTGAAAAAACTTACGCAAATCTACCGTCATAATTATTCCCCTGTAGTTTTTTATAACATTAAATCCGAGAAATATTTACCAGCAGACAAGAGAATAGTTTGGCAATAATACCTAATTCAAAAGATAGATTGTTGGCAATTAACTATACAATCTTAGATTAGTAATTAACTACTTGTGCGTGATTTTAAATACATTTCCTATTAAAAGGTTCTAACTCTTCAAGCGTTAGTGAAGTTTTTGATGAAAAGGAAGGGAAATATAAATATAATCCTCCATCTCGTAGTCAGCACTTCAGTGCTGAAGGAAGGAGAAGCACTAAAGTGCTGAAGGAAAGAAAAGCACTAAAGTGCTGACTACGTAATTCAACCGTAGTCAGCACTTCAGTGCTGAAGGAAGAAAGCACTAAAGTGCTTACTACGTTACATACCTTTATCGCCCAACTTCCGCGCCTTCGCGTCAGGATCAAACTTTAAACCGCTATCCCACCGCTGCGCTTGGCGGAACTTCGCCACTGCGCCGGGAATATCACGAAGTCGCGCTAACTTCTCACCTTGAATGACTAAAACTTTCGCCCCCTCCGCCTACCGCGCTGGAGTTTGACATGATTGCAACTCTTTCAACACCTCTGGATGGAATATGAGGTAATTACTTAGCGAGTCGCAACCACTGCGTAATAAATTATCAAAATCCAAATCCCATAAAACTATTGTTTTGTCAGCACTAGCAGAAGCTAACTGTTGTCCATTGGGGCTGAAGGCGACGCTATTAACCCAATCGCTATGACCAGTCAGGGTTGTGAGGAGTTGACCACTGCTGACATCCCAGATTTTGATGGTATTGTCGCGACTAGCAGAAGCTAACTGTTGTCCATTAAGGCTATAAGCGAGGCTTATGACCGCATTGCTATGACCAATAAGAGTTGTGAGGAGTTGACCACTGCTGACATCCCAGATTTTAACAGTATTCTCAGCATTACCAGAAGCTAACTGTTGTCCATCAGGGCTATAAGTAACGCTAATAACCCAACTACTATCACCAGACAGGGTTTTGAGGAGTTGACCACTGCTGACATCCCAGATTTTGATAGTGTTGTCAGCACTAGCAGAAGCTAACTGCTGTCCATTGGGGCTATAGGCGACCCTCATAACCCAATTGGTATGACCAATAAGGGTTGTGAGGAGTTGACCACTGCTGACATCCCAGATTTTGATGGTCTTGTCGCGACTAGCAGAAGCTAACTGTTGTCCATTGGGGCTGTAGGCGACGCTAAAGACCGAATTGGTATGACCAATAAGGGTTTTGAGGAGTTGACCACTGCTGACATCCCAGATTTTGATGGTCTTGTCATCACTAGCAGAAGCTAACTGTTGTCCATTAGGGCTGTAAGCGACGCTCAGGACTCTATTGCTATGACCAGTAAAGGTTTTGAAAAGTTGATCACTGCGAATATCCCAAATTTTGATGGTGTTATCATCACTAGCAGAAGCTAACTGTTGTCCATTGGGGCTATAGGCTACGCTATTGACCCCTTTGCTATGACCAGTCTTCGCGTAGCGTTCCGCAGGAAGGGTTTTGGGTGGTTTACCACTACTGAGATCCCAGATTTTGATGGTATTGTCCCAACTAGCAGAAGCTAACTGTTGTCCATTGGGGCTATAGGCTACGCTATAGACTCTAGCGCTATGACCAGTCAGAGTTTTGGGTGGTTTACCACTGCGGACATCCCAGATTTTGATGGTGTTATCATCACTAGCAGAAGCTAACTGTTGTCCTTTGGGGCTATAGGCGACGCTATAGACCGTACTGCTATGACCAGTCAGGGTTGTGAGGAGTTTACCACTGCTGACATCCCAGATTTTGATGGTCTTGTCATCACTAGCAGAAGCTAACTGTTGTCCATTAGGGCTGTAGGCGACGCTATTGACCGAATTGCTATGACCAGTAAGCATTTCGATGAGTTTACCACTGCGGACATCCCAAATTTTAATGGTCTTGTCATCACTAGCAGAAGCTAACTGTTGTCCATTGGGACTATAGATAACGCTATTGACCCGATCACTATGACCTGTCAGAGTTTTGAGAAGTTGACCACTGCTGACATCCCAAATTTTGATGGTCTTGTCATAACTTGCAGAAGCTAACTGTTGTCCATTGGGGCTATAGGCGACGCTAATGACCTCCTTGCTATGACCAATAAGGGTTGTGAGGAGTTGACCACTGCGGACATCCCAAATTTTGATGGTCTTGTCATTACTAGCAGAAGCTAACTGTTGTCCATCGGGGCTATAGGCGACGCTAATGACCTCCTTGCTATGACCTGTCAGAGTTTTGAGAAGTTTACCACTGCTGACATCCCAGATTTTGATGGTCTTGTCAGCACTAGCAGAAGCTAGCTGTTTACCATCGGGCCTGATAGGCGACGCTAATGACCTCCTTGCTATGACCGTCTAAGGTATTCACCTCAATTGTGCGGTTTTCTTTCTTTTCATTTGGCTTTAAATAAACCGCTTGCTGTAAAGTTAACACAGTTTGCATTCGGGTATCGCTTCTTTGCTGTGCCCAAAGTGTATGCTTGAATGTGTAACCCGCTCTTAAGGCTGTTATTAAAGCATCTGGATATTGTCCAGAAATTGCAAGTGCTTGAGAAGCATTATTGATGGCGTTAATTTCATTAACTTCGGCTTTTCCTTGTAGCTCTAATGTTACTTTCACTAGTACAGCGACTACTAAACCTGTGGCTACGGAAGCTAAAATGCTGAATTTCAAAAAGCGCTTGAATTTTACCTCACCTAGTTTTCTTTGTTTTCTCTCTTCTTCTAGTTCCGCCAACACCTGCTTTAATTGCGGTGATTTTTGCTCGCGGATAAAGGCGGCTATATAATCATGCACCAGTTGATAACGGTCGGCAGGGTTTTCTGGTAGCAAAACCACTAAGCCAGATTGAACGAATATTTCTAATACTAAGTCTAAATTACTAATTTCATCAGCTTTATCCCCCCCAGTTTTCAATCCCCCCGCCTTCGGCGATTCCCTGAAGAAGCGGGTGAGGGAAAGATAGCCCCCCTTTTTAAGGGGAGTTGGGGGGATCTGCGAAGATTTAGCATCACTAACCGAGAATAATGGCTGCAATTCTCGTTCCAACTCAGCGCGAGTTTTGAGGGGGCGCGTTCCTTTTTCGTCGGTGAGTAAATAGAGGAGAACTTCGGCGATTGATTTATTTTCTACACCGCAATCTTTGATAACTTCATCTAAATAATGCTGTACTAAATCTTTTTTAGTCCCACGTTGCCGATATTCTGCTAAAGTTGTGATCTTCTCAGTTTGTAATTGCGCCCCCACAACCTGCAACTCTATGGGACGCACTTCACCCAAGTCTTCGGCTAAGTCGTTTACCAGTTCATCAACTAAAGCAGGTTCTAAGTGAAATGTGGTTCTTTCAATTAACCGCTGAATAATTGACTTCGCATCCTCCCGTGAGAAGTTCCCCAGTTTATAAAGCACATGACTACAGAGAATATCGTTGCCAATAATCTGTAAACTGGGCAAATCATTACATTCGAGCAAATAATGGATGTAATCAACCCGCAGTGATAAGATAACTTTCACCGATAGGACATTAAGACAGTCTCCCAAAAACTCAAAGAACTGCTTCCGTTGTGCTGGTTCGGTGTAAACAAAGAAAAATTCCTCAAATTGATCGAAAATTAGCACTGTTCGCAGGTTGCGTTGTTCGTTTTCTCTCAGTTGAGTGAGTAGGGATTGGGGATTTTGAGTATTTGAGCTAGATGAACGGAGTTCTGAGGGAGATGAACGAAGTTCTGAGGGAGATGAACGAAGCTCTGAGCTAGATGAACGAAGCTCTGAGGGAGATGAACGAAGCTCTGAGGGAGATGAACGAAGTTCTGAGGGAGATGAACGAAGTTCTGAGCTAGATGAACGGAGTTCTGAGGGAGATGAACGAAGCTCTGAGGGAGATGAACGAAGCTCTGAGCTAGATGAACGAAGTTCTGAGCTAGATGAATGAAGCTCTGAGCTAGATGAACGGAGTTCTGAGCTAGATGAATGAAGCTCAGAACTCGAAACTTCAACTTCTACCTCCCTCTCATCCCCCTCATCTCCCCCATCTCCCTTATCTCCACTCAACAACCGCGCCAACTCTTCCACCCAATTGGTATAAACACGCATCACCACTGGTAAATTATCTTGAATACCAATTGCTTTTTGTTTTAAAGTCGGTACTAAACCCGCATTTACCAGAGAACTTTTACCAACTCCCGATGGCCCATAAATGACTATTAATTTATAATCAGGGCGTCCGATGCGTTCTATTAACCGTTCGACATCCAATAAACGACCTGATGCGGCTATTTCTGGTGCAATATTATCTTGTGCAGATGGGATTAATCCCGTTGCGATAAATGACTGTTTTGTTGCTTCTAATCTACCGGCACCAATAAAAGCCCGCAAGCCAAATTGTTGTTCTATAGAACGCCGATGCTGTTTGATTTTGTAGGCTTTGAGATAATCTTTATTTTCCCAGTAAAGCTGCTGCAAAAAGTTGACAATATCCACGTAAAGCTTGACATTTTCTACCGGATTACCCGCAAATTTCGCCGCTTCTACACTGATAATTGCTTGGGTAATTTGACCTAAATGATATTGAGAACGACCGAGAATAAACCGATATAAACTCAAGTCATTGGCTTGTAAAAGCTTGTCGGGAATATCAGCAACAATTCCTGATATATTAACTGATGTAGACTTGGGAATCGTGGCAAAAGTATCTAAGGCTTGCTTAATCAACTGATTCGCTTCTTGCCAATTTCCTTGAGCCAAAGCTACCTCAGCTAAAAAACTGTAGTCCTTAGCTAATTCCCTAGGCTGCTGGTTAGTTTGATGTATAGTTAAAGCTTGCTCTACAAGATTCTTTAACGGTTCCCAGGCTTGCAAATTACACAGAACATCCCCAATTTTAAATATGGAACTAGCCAGAAAATCTGGATATTGTAACTGAGTAATAATTTGGATATATTCCTGAGCATATTGCCTAGTTGCTTGCCAATATGAACTATTATCATCTTGTTGTTGACAAGCTTTTGTATAATAGCAAAAGGCAATTTCACTAATGATTTTTGCTTGCCTTTCTAAATTCTTGCTTTGCTGCCACAGTGCTAAAGCTTGGCGATAATGTTCGATAGCAGAATTTGTTTGATTATTTATCTGCTTGGCAAAGCCTAATAAAGATTCTAAATTAGCTGTAAGTTCTAAATTAGAACCATTTGGGTAATTCTGACTCGCGCTATGTGGAATCAACCCTTCACCTAACCCCCTAACCCCCTTCCCTACAAGGGAAGGGGGAGAATTCAAAGCCTCTCCCCTTGTAGGGGAGAGGTTTGGAGAGAGGTTTTCCGTAGTGGAAAACTCAGCGGTGTAATTGAGTAAATCTCTTTGCGCTGTTTCTAGTTCATGTTCCAGCTTAATACATGCCTCAGCGCTAAGTTTTAAACTATTACTAAACCATTGATTAGCAGTTTCGCTGATAAAATCAGTTAATTCCGGTTGCGATATCGGAAAATTGCGCGTAATTGCCCAACTTTCCAAATCAGGTGCAACCTCCATCAATTGCTTGTAGATTCCATCATCAATCCACAACACTACAGGGAAAGGAAAATGCTGGCGAAACTCCTCCCGCACCTGATTTGCAGAAGTTAACATCACAGCCAAATTCTGCACAGTTTCCAAACCCACAACCATGACACAGCCGGGAATTTCTGCACCAAAAGTTTCCCCAATTGCAGTATAAAGAGTCCGCTGAGATGACTGCACCACCAACACACGAATGTCAACTGGAGAAATTTCTCGCAATTGGGATATGAGGCGATCGCGCCAGCTGGCATAATTACACCGTGCCAAAATCAGCTTAAACTGTCCAGCGGACGCTGCGATCGCCCAAGCTAATTGTTGCAAAGAGCGATCGCTTTTTATCGAGTCATTGTTTGGTAGTTGGGGTGTGTCGCTCATAAGTTAATATTCAAATAATTTATAATGATAATCATACAAGAGGGTAAAAGGGTTGAGGCGAGCGTCGCGTTAAAGGTAATACCTGTGAATGAATGGAATCAGAGGGCGGTTAGAATTACCAATTACCAATCACCAGATTATGACACAAACACTCCAAGCAAGAGATATTGATTTACGGTACTTAATTGATAATTTTGGCATTGAGTTAGTTTTAGATGAACAATTCTTTTGGGAATGGCAAGAAAAATTACCAGAAGCTACAGATTTAGATAAACAACTTTTAGACAAAGTAAAAGCTGGTTATTTGAATCTTCTCAATTATCCTCCATTGCTAGAAGATGTTGTCCGCATGGCAATTGTAGATCCAATACTTTTTATCGGTGATTTTTACCTATCTCCTTTTTATATAAAATCAGAAGAATCTATAGATATTGCCGTACCAGATGAAGACGTAATCATCAAAGGACGAATCGATATTTTAGTTTTAAAAGACAAATTATGGGTGATGATTATTGAATCAAAAAGAGCTTCATTTTCTATTGAAGAAGGACTCGCCCAAATTCTCTCTTATATGTTAGGTAATCCCTATCCTGATCAACCCAGCTTTGGGCTGATTGCGACAGGTAGCGAGTTTATTTTTGTGAAATTAGTAAAAGGAAAACCACCCCGTTATGCTTTATCAAAAGGTTTTTTAATGCGTAATCCTGGAAATGAATTGTACGACGTGCTGCGTATTCTCAAGCATTTAACTCAATTGGTGACTGCTTGAAATTTCCCTCGTTCCTTGTCAGAGACAAGGAATGCAGACTAGTAGTTTATGTCATTAGTTATGATGGGTTCGTAGTTGCGCTTTAGCGCCGGCACAATCAATGGCGCTATTCGCGCAGCGTGGCGAAAGCCTTGCGCAACTACAAACCAACCCCTCAAAATTTATGACACGGACTACTAGCAGGCTCCGCCTCCTTTACAATAGGCTCTGCCTATTGGATATCGTTCCCAGGCTGGAGCCTGGGGAGCATCCCAATTTTGCCAAAATAAAATTTGTAGTGGGAGCATCTTGCTCCCTAATCTCCAGGAAGCGGGCTAGAGAGCCATCACTACAAAAAATAAATTTACACATTTGGGATGCTCCCGCCAGGCTGGGAACCAGAGGTAGGGGGGGGAATATTACGTCACAACAACTCCCGCGCCTCAGCTAAGATGGGATTAACATCAAACCAAGACTCACCACCATCGCGGTATTCAAAGACAAAGCGACTGCGGATTAATTTTTGATAACCCTGATCATCGCTGACTTTTTTCCTTTGCTGGACATGGCGTAACAATTCCCATTCATCATCAGAAATTGGTAAAGTCATTTCATTGCGTCGCGAACGAATCACTTGCTCTAAAGTATTACCAGAAAGGGGAAGGCTCATTTCTTCCATAATCCAGCTATTTAGCAGCCTGAGTATATCCCGCACATGACCACCACTTAATTTACATAGACGTTCTAGGCTGCTAACATGATCAAAAATCTCTGGAATTTTACCCTGACGCTCCTCTGGTGGTAAATTGGGGAAAGCTCTAGCTAAAATCATCTGTTGCATCAAAGCCATCCCCTGCTTATGGACACTACCATCAGGCCATTGTACAGGTACCATAGGTAACACCTTGGGGTCTTCCGGGAAACGCTGAGTCAGCATTCCGTAATCATTAGAAAACTTCAAAGACAAAGGCATGGTGTAGAGTACATGACAATTGAGCTTGGTGAGAAACTCACCTTGATCCACAAATAAATATTCCTGCTGTGGACGACCCCAAGGCTTGGTACGATTATCAATGCGGTCGAGGTTATCGACAATTACCACTAGTCCAGTTTTACCCTGTTGTTTGAGTTTAGCGATCGCAGGTTCTAACAATTCGTGATTAATCGCTGACAATAGCTGAGTTTTCTGCGGTGCGAGAAACTGATTAACTTTTTCCCGTAGGGTGGGGTCACTTTTTATCTTCGTTGTGATTTCCGCAATTCCAAAAGACAGAGAAAACTTTTCTTTCTCCGCACTCACACCCAAATCACCCACACCCGGAACCTTAGCTTTGAACCCCGTCACCTCAGAGTTTAAGATTTTTTTCGCACCTTCGAGCAATTCATTTAACTTACTGGGTTGCTCCAGAGTAATTTTATCCAGACTTTGACTCACACGACGAGCGATCGCTAACAACACATCAGCGATATCTACATCAGTCATTTCTAAATCATCACTGGACTCAAAATAGACTACATGAAAGCCTAAGTGTTCTAACTCCAACTGTAAGCGGACAAGTTCCGTCGATTTACCACAGCCAATATGTCCAGTAAATAAAGTGCAAGTCGCCTCATTAGGCTTAAAAAAAGAAATCTTTTGTTTAATTTTGCCAATAATATCACCACCGCGCACCGACGAAAAGTCAATATAATACTTCCCATCAGAAGCATTATTGACAAACAGAGTCCGGCTGGGGTCAGTTGCTTGAAAGAATTCGCGTAAATCTATAGCCATAAATTTATTAATCTAATTTTTTGAGCAGTTATACGTATCCTTGAATACAAGGATAAAGTTATCTACAGTATTTTTAGAGTATTTTTCCGTTTTTCTTTGACAAAAGTACATAAATAGCTGAAGCTTGAGCCTCAAACCCTGAAGTTCCGTGTTCTGAGGTCGAAGTTTCGTAAACTCTTGTGGGATGGGCGTCTCGCCCGTCCTAATTGGCGGGCAAGATGCCGTAAACTCTTGTGGGATGGGCGTCTCGCCCGTCCTAATTGGCGGGCAAGATGCCCGCCCCACAAGAAAATCTATTACACCATTTAAGGCTTGCCACGCTAGTAGCTAGTAGGGTGCGTTAGGATGAAATCCGTAACGCACCATCATCAAGGATTTAGTAAATAGACCACGCAGGGCACGGCAATGCCGTGCCCCTACAATATATGTGGTTATTGCCAAAAAATTTCTGTAACTTCTCCCCCATCCCCGATCCCCGCACCTTCCCCACACCCCATCTATGGCACAATAAAAGATGGTGATAAGAAAATCTTGATAAGGTAATTTAGTGAGTCCAACTGCTCAAACCACAGCAAGTGCGCGACGTGTGGTATTTCCGTTTACAGCAATTGTCGGTCAGGAAGAAATGAAACTGGCGCTGTTGTTGAACGTGATTGACCCAAAAATTGGTGGTGTCATGATCATGGGCGATCGCGGTACTGGGAAGTCCACAACTATCCGCGCCTTAGCCGATCTTTTACCAGAAATTTCTGTAGTTGCTAATGACCCCTTCAACAGCGACCCCAGGGACCCCGATATAATGAGTGATGAAGTCCGCGAATTGCTAGCACAAGGGGCAGAAATTCCGGTAGTCTTCAAAAAAGTCCAAATGGTAGACCTACCACTAGGCGCCACAGAAGACCGGGTTTGCGGTACAATCGACATCGAAAAGGCATTATCTGAAGGTGTCAAAGCTTTTGAACCGGGATTGTTAGCCAAGGCTAACAGAGGTATCCTCTACGTAGATGAAGTCAACCTCCTAGATGACCACCTAGTAGACGTATTACTCGACTCCGCCGCTAGTGGTTGGAACACCGTAGAACGGGAAGGAATTTCCATCCGTCACCCAGCGCGGTTTGTACTCGTCGGTTCAGGAAACCCCGAAGAAGGCGAACTTCGTCCCCAACTCCTCGATCGCTTCGGAATGCACGCCGAAATCCGCACGGTGAAAGAACCAGCCTTACGGGTGCAAATCGTCGAGCAACGGGCAGAATTTGACCAAAATCCCCTCACATACGTTGAAAAGTGCAAAACTGAGCAAGAAGCACTACAGCAGAAAATTGTCAATGCTCAAACACTGTTACCCCAAGTAAAAAGTGAGTATGATCTGCGGGTAAAAATTTCCGAAATCTGCTCAGAATTAGATGTAGACGGTTTGCGGGGTGACATCGTTACCAACCGCGCCGCCAAAGCCTTAACCGCATATGAAGGACGCACCGAAGTTACCGTTGACGATATTCGCCGCGTCATTACCTTATGTTTGCGTCACCGCTTACGTAAAGATCCCTTAGAGTCAATTGATTCTGGCTACAAAGTTTCCAAAGCCTTTGCGCGAGTCTTTGGCGTCGAACTACCAGAAGATAATGCCCAAAAAAACGGCACCAGTCAAAAGCAAGGAGTCAGAAGTTAGAAGTGAGGTGTGCTGAGTTAAGATTTCTAAATTCAGCACACACAACTCAGCACACACAACTCAACACTGAATATGAGACTTTGGCAATTTTGGTTCAACAGCTTTATTTTATCTAGTCAATATAACCCGCCCAGGTTTATTGAGTTATTAATGCTTATGGTAGCGATCGCCATGCTAGGAGTGGCGACGATTTTACCTGACAAACCATATTTGGTACTAGGTTTGAGCTTAGTAGTAGGCGCATCTATATCTATCTTAGTCCGAGAAGGGATCGCACCTTCACCTCAGTCCCGAATCACCCAATTCACCGCATTATTATTGTTATTCATCAGTTTCTACGGTTTTGCTGACTTACTACAAACTCTTTAAAATGAGTCAATTACCATCCCTGCATCTCTACTAATTCCATGCACAATTCATTGATTTGTTCTAAGTCAGGTTTGTGAGGTAGAGTTGATTGCTCATAAAAACTGTCCATTTCCGCAACCAAATCTTCAGCCATTTTCATCACCTGTTCATAAGCATATTCGCCATGAAGGATAGCCCTTAAATCTTCCACATCACCAGCTATTCTTCTATCGACAATCAATTCTCCCGTTTTCAATATTTCTAATCCACTGCGTAATAATCTAATGCAGTGCATTCCATGCTTCAAATCAAAACCAGACTTTCTCTCCATTTCCGCCCTAGCCGGATTTCTATTTTCCTGCCATGATAAATAAGCGTTCCATTCTCTTAAAGCACCTTGATAGCTTTGACTTTTTTGCAGCAGCCGAATAAAATCTTTGCGGCTATTAGTTAAATTTTGGGTGTATTCCAGAGTTTCATCGGGTAAAGTATATTGTTTTAGCACACCTTTAAAATCAATATCTGCAGTTAGCAGTTTGTATAATTCCTCAGACTCTTCTAAAAACTCAATTTTACCTCTAATTAAATTATAAAGATATTCCAAAAAAGCATTTAGTTCATCTTTACTCAATGGAGCTTCGTCTGCTATAGCAAAATCAGATGGTAGCGGCTTCTTTTGTGGTGGATTTAATAACCATTTGCGATGGGTTTCCATTTTTTTAATTTGAGCAAAAGCATAACCAGAATAAGTATGTTTTACCTTCTTACTCAAAAATAAATGTTTATGATTAATTAAATGCTGTCCGATTGTAGTTAATACAGGATAATTGTGCAACCACAGTAATTCTAAAACATTGGGATTTGCTCCCGATAATAACTGGATAATTTTCTTTAATTCGTAGATAACTGTATCTTGATTTCCATCTATAAATGGCAAGATTCCTGGTTCATCCCAACCAGCATCTTTTTGTTCTATGTGGTCAAATCCTAAATAGTATCTTTTAGGTGCGATAAACACACCCCGATAATCAAAATCAGAATCAGGACGATTTAAGCCATAGCCATGACTACCAGCCAAACCAACCAAAATTGTTCTTGCTTCAACTTCTATTCTTTTCATCTTACGTGATTAAAATATAGCTATCTTAACTGAGGATTAAAATCCTGGATTTTGCAGCAATAAAGTGCTGACTACAATCCCACAAAATCAATGTAGTCAAGTACTAGTAGTGCGTGTCATTTATTTTGAGGGGTTGAAAGTAGTTGCGCAAGGCTTTCGCCACGCTGCGCGAATAGCGTCATTGATTGTGCCGGCGCTAAAGCGCAACTACGAACCTATCAGAACTAATGACATAGACTAGTAGTTAATTTTAACTAATTAATAGAGAAAATCTGAACAACGGAATACTGCTGCTCAGATTTTTAGGTGCTGTTCTGTGTCCCAACTAACTACAGCAGCGTCAATCGACATTCCGCAAATCAAGTCGAATTTCTTTTGAAACTTGCACACCCAATAGCCCAAAGCGTTGATAGAGTAAGATTTCACTAGCCAAATTTTTCTTATAGGTTGACTTAACGCCACTCAATGGAATAGTATTTTAGATTGTCTGTCTAATTCCTGCTCGGATCAGGTAGACATACTGCAAAAGCTGGTAGAAGACATCAAAACCAGCTACCTGTACGGCAACCTCTAGGACAATTCCATGACTTACGCAATTATTGAAACTGGTGGTAAACAAATACGAGTAGAGCCAGGCCGGTTTTACGATATTGAACTACTAACTACCGCACCAGACGAAAAAGTTACAATAGATGCCGTATTACTAGTACAGCACAACGGCGAAGTATCAATTGGACAGCCACGAGTAGCTGGGGCGACTGTAGAAGGTACAGTGTTGCGGCATTTTAGAGGTCGCAAAGTTCTGGTATACAAAATGAAGCCGAAAAAGAAAACCCGCAAAAAGCGCGGACATCGGCAGGAAATCACTAGACTGATGATTGACTCCATTAACCTCAATGGTCAGGTGTTTGTGGCTGAAGCTGGCGTAACCGCTGAAACACCAGTGGATGATAATACACCTGTAGAAGTTGCTGCTGAATAATTCAGGGGTATGGTTCAAAGGGAACTAGGAGGATGAGGTGGTAGGAAAAATTACTCACACCCAACCCCAATCCCTGTGATCAACGTGATCAACAAAAGTAGAAAAACAAGAGGAAATTATGGCTCATAAGAAAGGAACAGGTAGTACACGTAACGGTCGTGATTCTAACGCCCAGCGTCTAGGTGTTAAACGCTATGGCGGTCAAACTGTAAGGGCGGGACATATTCTCGTACGTCAGCGTGGTACTAAATTTCACCCTGGTAACAACGTTGGTATTGGTAGCGATGACACTCTGTTTTCCTTAGTTGACGGCGTTGTCACCTTTGAAAGAAACGGTAAAACTCGCAAAAAAGTCAGCGTTTATCCAGTCGTTGCTGCTGTTGAAGCAGTAGCTAGTTAAAGGTAGTAGCTTGGGTTTATGTAGTCAGCACTAAAGTGCTGACTACAACGGTTTCGATTTGCCTTGAGTAAATTGGGAATTTATCACCATAAATGGCGGATAAATATCATGTGCATAACTGCGCCCAAGCCTAAGCCAGCTAATGAGAAAATAGAAGTAGTCGAAAACGTCTGTACTTCACTAAATCCAGCTGCTTGAAAGTCGATTCTTGCCAAAATAGCGGCAGAAATCATCAGTAAGCCATCAAGAAATACGTGGAACCAAGCGACTATCATAAATAACATGAAAGCTGCAGAGACGGCGAAAATAAAAGTCCTAGTATTTGATTTAAACAGGATAGTGGGAAATTGTGTCATGCTCGACGAGGGAGTGGCCAAAGTCAAGAGCAAAAGCAAAACAGCCAGCACAACCGCTAACCAAACAAACCAAGGAGCTTTTGTTTCGGATATCGCCCAGCCTAAGGTACTGTAACTAAGCAGGTACTAACACCAGGGAAACCCAAGGAATTTTTTTCAAAATGGACATGGGTTAGATTTCCAGTAGCGGGTAAAGTTATTATTCCACAACTATATAACGCAACTAAAGGCTGTATTTGACCAACCACTTGGCTCATTTTCAGTTGTGATTTACTGAGAGTAGCTGACAAAACCAGCGTATTAAGTAAGTCGGCAATAAAAAACCAAACTATGTAACGAAAAGTAAAATCTCTGTATTTAGTAGGGGCGCAAGGCCTTGCGCCCCTACTTTAGCGCTATTCGCGCAACTACAAACCAGTGATAATTATTTGCGCCGACTTACTTAGCTGATGAGAGGAATGTTATCTCAACGCCTTCCTGCTATGCTAGGGATATTTTTAGTAGTTAAGAGTCAGGGGAGGAATCGCTCTGAGACTTGAAACCGGGTAATGGTACTAAGCATTAGGTATAAATTATTAATATTTGTGTGAGGTGTGGCTACACTTGACAAAATTATCACAGTCACTAGTCCCCAATGGAATCAATTGGCTGTTATGCTCTTGCCATTAAACTTCAACCAGGAAAGTAGAGAATTAACGCAGAAATTAGCATCGATTAGTTAAATTTGTTCTTAAACATTTGTAAACTGTTAGGAGCCGAGTAGCCGCGTGTCACATCTTGTTAAGGAATTATCATGAAACAACTTGTTATTGCTGAACGCGTATGCCTGATTGGTCATATCGTGTCAATGGTGTTTGGATTGGTAGGAATACTACTGGTAGTACCTAATGCCGAAGTAATTTTGAATTTATCCGAAGTTGGACAAACAGCCATGCAATGGAGTATGGCTGGAGGCGGTGTAGTTTATATGATTTTGGGTGCGGCTGCTGTGTTCCTGTATGGCTTAAGGACATTGGGCTTGAGTCGCATCTTGGCGTTTATGCTCCCATCAATATTTATTTCCTTAGCCAGTGAACTATTGGGAACCAGCACGGGGTTTCCTTTTGGTCACTATAGTTATTTAAGTGGCTTGGGTTATAAAATTGCCGGGTTAGTGCCATTCACAATTCCCTTGTCGTGGTTTTATGTGGGATGCGTTGCTTATTTGCTAGCGCGTGCTGGTTTAGAAGTTGACAAAAAACCCAACTTATGGCGTCACATTGCGGCGATCGCCTTAGGTGCTTTGTTGTTGACTTCCTGGGATTTTGTCCTTGATCCCGCCATGAGTCAAACCTCTCTCCCATTCTGGTATTGGCAACAACCGGGGCAATTCTTTGGTATGCCCTATCAAAACTTTGTTGGTTGGATGGGTACTGGTTCAGTCTTTATGACTGTAGCTGCACTGTTGTGGAAAAACAACCCCATGACATTAACGCGAGATCAAGTCAATGTACCCTTGGTAGTTTATTTAAGTAACTTCGGCTTCGCTACAGTTATGAGCTTGGCCGCTGGGTTCTCCATCCCTGTATTACTTGGGTTATTACTTGGTGTAGCTCCCGCTGTGACACTCTGGTGGAAAGGCACAAGTGTACAAAATGTACAAGTCCCCATCACCGTGGAACCTACAGCCACCCAAGAAATGTCTGTAGCCAATGTCAAAGTTGCATTGAAGTAAATTAGGCACTGGGGATTGGGGACTGGGGACTATAGCGGTTATCAGTCGAGTCCAATACACTCGTAAGGGCACGGCACTGCCGTGCCCCTACATGCAACGATATAATTTGTAAGGCATCCAACAGAGAACAGCTATATTGGTTCAGCACACAAACAATGCTGAGTATGTAGTCAGCGATTTATCGCTTTTTTAGGACTAAAGTCCTAACTACAAAGCAAGCATTGTTCCTTTGGTGGACTTCTAGGGACTGGAAGGAAACAATCTCTCTCCCCATTTCCCCATCTCCCCATCTCCCCATCTCCCCATCTCCCCATCTCTCTAGCCCCATGTCCTATTTTCCCCCTAGCTATCGCTGTTATTACTACTTCTCCAACTTCCAGCAACGGCGATTTTGCTTTCACGTCTATTCAAGGGGCCATTCCGCCAACCGCCGATTCAACCCCAACAGCCAACACCAGATTTGTTGGGTACTGTTAGTGTTGTCATTCCCACCCTCAACGAAGCGCTTCGCATTAGTCCCCTATTGGCTGGCTTAACTAAACAAAGCTACGAAGTCCGGGAAATTATCGTTGTTGATAGCAACTCCCAGGATGGCACACCCGAATTAGTCAAAGCTGCACAACAGCAAGACCCCCGCTTTCGCGTTATGACGGATGATCCCTTACCCCCTGGTTGGGTGGGGCGTCCTTGGGCGTTGCATAACGGCTTTTTGCATAGTTCAGGAGCGAGTCAATGGTTTCTGGGGATGGATGCAGATACAGTGCCTGATCCTGGTTTAGTTGCTGGTTTGGTGCAAACAGCTACAGCCCAAGGCTATGACTTGGTTTCCCTGTCACCCCAGTTCATCCTCAAATCTCCAGGGGAATGCTGGCTACAACCGGCGTTGTTGATGACTCTGCTTTACCGATTTGACCCAGCGGGTATCAATACAGACCAGCCAGAAAGGATTATGGCCAATGGACAATGCTTTTTATGTCGTCGTTCTGTTTTAGCGGCTGTAGATGGTTATACCAACGCCCGTGGTTCCTTTTGTGATGATGTTACCTTAGCCCGGTATATTGCGGGTCAGGGCTTTAAGGTAGGCTTTTTAGATGGCGCAAAGGTATTGAAAGTACGGATGTATGAAGGAGCAATAGAAACTTGGAAAGAATGGGGACGCAGCCTGGATCTTAAAGATGCATCACCCCGCGCTCAAATTTGGGGTGATTTATGGCTACTCACATCAGTTCAAGGTTTACCCCTGTTAATCGTTCTCACCTACCTCTTGCTTTCTCCCTCACCCCTCTTGCTGGGATTGAATTTATTTCTGCTAGTGATTCGCTTTGCGATGTTATTGGCGATCGCACCTTCTTATGATCGTCAAAGTGCTAAAGGCGGTTGGCTATTCTGGCTTTCACCCTTGGCCGATCCTTTAGCTGTGCTGCGAATTTTCTTATCTGCATTCCGCACTCCACGACAATGGCGGGGAAGGGAATATAGGTGAACTACCATGCCCCATTCCCTATTCCCTACTTCTTACTCATTATCACCTTTTATCTGGTCAGCGCGTTCTAGTTCCCAGAGAATTTGATTACCTTCACGTCGTACCCGTGAAACTATCCAATTTCGCCAGCGCCATTCGTCTCCGCGACTGGTGACAGCGCTGGCGTGAACATCCATGAGATCTGCTAGTTCGGAACTGGTGATTAAGTAGCCTTTTTGGGCGATTTCGTCGGCTATATGTAGTGTTTCAATTAAGTTGCGGAGTTGCGCTACCCTCATTTCAGCTGGTTTGTCATCGATTGTCGCGGCTACAGGCGGGATAGTTGGCTCCGTCATGATAATTTTTGTGGCAACTGTATTGGTTTCTTGTTTCCTGTTGTTAATTATTGTCGAGTTTGTCTCAATATCAGATACTTGTGCTAAATTTTCTTGATTTATGGATGGTAAAGATTGATCGGAATTACTGGCAGATGATTGTTTGAGATATGGTATATTACCTGTGGCAAAGGCACGAGCGATCGCATCACAGCGTTCGTTGCCTATGTTACCAGAATGTCCCCGCACGTGTTGCCAATTAACCAGGCTGTTATTCAGTTGGTCTAAGGTTTCTAACAATTCTTGATTTTGGACTGGGTTCCCATCGGTTTTTTTCCAGCCTTTCTTTTTCCAGTTTTTCACCCATTTGGTGACGCAGTTAATTAAATATTCGCTGTCGGTATTCAGGGTGATGGGTTCTGTTTGTCCTGATTGTTTGAAGAATTGTAGCGCGGCGATCGCCGCTTGCATTTCCATTTTATTATTGGTGGTATGGCTGGCTCCATCCCCAATTTCGTGAATTGTACCATCACTGAAGTAAACGACGACTCCCCAACCCCCAGGTCCAGGGTTTCCGGTACAAGCGCCATCGGTGTAAATGCTTTCAATTGTGCGTTGGGTGGGCATGGTTTAAATATGATTGAGCCACTGTAGACTCAAGGATTGCAGTGGTAAGAATGTTTGGGGACGGACTTTAGCAAATAATGTCCACGCTATTATAGTTTCCTTTTGCATAATTAACCCTTCGGCTACGCTCAGGTTTCAAATATATCCAATTACTGGAAATTGGGTAAGTGAAGATGGGATGGATTTGTGGTTGAATTTGAATATCGGCTTTGATGCATAGACTTTTACCGCTCTCCAAACCTCTCTGCGTTCACGGGGATAGGCTTTAAAGAAATGAAATCATCATTTTTGGCTCCCCCATCTCCCCTTTTCACTCCGCTTCGCCAATTAGCGTAAACGCCGCCCAATCTACAGGGTTAGGATGTTGTTTCATGGTGTTCAACATCGCCTCTCGTAACGCCCTAGCTTTATCAGGGTTTTTCCGGATATTTTGATAAAACTCTGTCATTAATGATGCTGTGGGTGAATCTGGTACTGACCACAAAGACACTAAGACACTAGGAACACCAGCAGTAATTAAAGCACGGGATAAACCAATTACTCCATCACCTGTGATGCGTCCTCTTCCTGTGTTACAAGCGCTTAAAACGACTAACTCGGTGTTGAGTTTTAAATCGAGGATTTCGTTTGAGGTGAGTAAGCCATTATCTTGACCAGATGGCGCAAGAGCTATCGCTCCTGGTACACCCAATCCTTTAAAATCATCTAATAAGCCGTGGGTTGCCAGATGTACAATTCTGGCTTGAGAGATTTTTTGTAAGATTGCAGCTTTGGTGGCTTGACTACCTGTAATTGCAGTGGTTTGGAATAGGGAAGCTATGGCTTTTGCTTCCTGTTCTGCGCCAGGTAATGGTGGTAATTGTTGCGGTGTTTCCCCAATTTTAAGTGGAACTTTGGGCATTGTGGGATTACCTACAATCAGCGCATCTTTTCCAGAAACTAGATTTCTTTGTTGGTGGGTTAGTTGCAAAACTTGAATTGATGGCGATGTAAGAATAGTGTGTTTTTCAATTAAATATTTACCGTTTTCATCTTGTAACGCCGGGAAGGGAATCAAGAATAATGAATCTTGCGGAATTAAGATGACCCTATCGTTTTCTTTTGTCGGTAAAACGTCAGCGATGGGTTTAATTAATAGTTCATGTAGCTGTTTTAGTTGGTTTTTTGCTTTGGGTGCATCAAGGTTTTGAGATACATTAATACCACCACGACCTCTAGCACCAATTGCATCACGGCTAATAGTAACGAAATCATCTAAATTAGTATTATCTTTCTGCCAGATCGGTTTGAGGTCAGCTTGGCGAAATATGACTTCACCTGTAGGTTTAATGACCCAAATATATAGTTCTGATTCTTGGGATTGTGATTTACCTGCAACTTTAAAATTATCGTAAATAATCGAATATTGCACCAAAGTAGCATTTTGCGCTTTGGCAATTTGTTTGATCTGGGAAATAGTCGGTGGTTCGGGGGATTTTACTTCAGTTTTACTATTATTCAAGCGAGATGATATTAACTCGACAAACGCCCTAGCGCGACCACGTTCGGATATTTCTAAGGCTGCATCAGTTTTATTTTCAGCAATGAGGATTTTTTGTAAAGTTCTGTAGGTCTTCCGTTGGCTTTCAAATATTGAGATTTTGTTAGTGTCATTTAATTTTTTATCTCGGAGAGATTCATAAACATTAATCCCCTCATACAGGGTTTTTTCGGCTGCGCTGAGATTACCAGATTTGTACAATGCAGCTCCTAGATTGTTTAAAAAGATTCCCTCTACCCGACGGTTTTTAATCTCTCTAGAAATTGCTAAACTTTGTTGGTAGTAATCAATAGCTTTCGGGTAGTCTCCTAAGTTTCCGTAAGCATTACCGAGATTACCTAGGGTATTATCCTCGTCTTGACGGTTTTTAATCTCTCTAGAAATTGCTAAACTTTTCTGGTAGTAATCAATAGCTTTCGGGTAGTCTCCTAGAGAATTGTAAGCACTACCGAGATTAGCCAAAGACTGTTCCTCACCTTGACGGTCTTTAATCTCCCTAGAAATCGCTAATCTCTGCTGTTGGTAATCAATGGCTTTCGAGTAGTCTCCTAGAGAATTGTAAGCATTACCGATATTACCCAAAGACGTTTCCTCACCTTGACGGTCTTGAATCTTCCTAGAAATTACTAAACTTTGCTGGTAGTAATCAATAGCTTTGGGGTAGTCTCCTAGAAAATTGTAAACATTGCCGAGATTATTTACTGACTGACTTTCGCCTTTACGGTGTTTGATTTCTTTGGCGATCGCTAAACTTGAGGAGTAGTAATCAATCGCTTTTGGGTAGTCTCCTAGAGAATTGTAAGCATTACCGAGATTATTTAGAAATCTGCTGTTCCATAATTATCCTTATTTAGTTTAATTTGGGAAAAATTTGATTGGTATATATGGTTAAAGCTTTTCCATTATCTATATAGTATCTTGTCAACTTGGTTGTTGTCAAGGGTTAAACGCTCAAATTACGAACGCAAAATTCTGATACATGAGTAAGTTCGGGATTGAACAAACGCTATGACGTAATCAAGAAACGCTATGACGTAATCAAGAAACGCTATGACGTAATCAACAAACGCTATGACGTAATCAAGAAACGCTATGACGTAATCAACAAACGCTATGACGTAATCAACAAACGTGATGACGTAATGAACAAACGTGATGACGTTATCAACAAACGCTAAGATTTTTGTAACAGTTGATATTTTTTATTGGCTAAATTCTCTAACATCGCCAGAATTACGGGAATATATCGTTACTCGAAATAGGATTTTTTGTGGATATTGCTGAACCTGAATATAGCCGTGGTAAGAGAAACTAAGTATTGAACCAACACAAAGGAGTGCTTAATGCCACGTCAAAGACGTACATCGAGAATGTTAGTAAAAGCTCAGTTAAGATCTGCTGGGCTAAAGGCAATTAATCCAAATATGGATTTTGGCGATAATTGCAATTTAAATAATATGACTCAA
>CAVYXS010000127.1:0-11585 GCA_963772205.1 uncultured cyanobacterium | reverse complement strand
GTCCGCGCTGGGAATCTTAGTGTTCATCGGTATATCCTACACCATGTCAGTGAATCGTCAAGCAGTGCGTTGGCGAACCGTAGCCTGGGGATTGGGATTAGAATTTCTCTTAGCGCTGCTGATTCTCAAAACTCCCTGGGGATTAAATCTCTTTAAATCTTTGGGAGATATCGTCAGCACTTTTTTAGGATTTTCTGATGTTGGTGCAGAATTTGTCTTTGGCAAGAATTTCAAAGATCATTTATTTGCCTTCCAAGTACTGCCGACAATTATCTTTTTCTCTGCCTTCATCAGTTTATTATACCACTACGGAATTTTGCAGTGGGTGGTAAATGGGCTGGCGTGGGTGATGATGAAAACGATGAAAACTTCCGGCGCTGAGTCTTTATCCTGTGCTGCTAACATTTTTTTAGGACCTACAGAATCACCGCTGATGGTTAAACCTTATGTAGCAATGATGACGCAATCGGAACTTTATGCTGTGATGACTGGTGGTTTTGCGACAATTGCGGGCGGGGTACTGGGGGCATATCTTTCTTTTGGTATCCCAGCAGAACACCTCATAGCTGCTTTCTTTATGACTGCGCCTACCTCCTTAGTGGTATCAAAATTGATGTATCCAGAAACAGAATTATCAAACACCGCTGGTAGCGTCAAGATGGATGTAAAAACTACTTACGTTAATGGTATTGACGCAGCCACCACCGGAGCAATTGACGGTGTAAAGTTAGCTGTGAATGTCGGTGTGGTAATTATTGCTTTTTTAGGATTATTAGCAGCTGTAAATGCACTTTTGGGATGGTTAGGAGCGCGTGTGGGTTTGCCATTGCTCTCCTTAGAATGGATATTATCTTTTATTATGGCACCCGTAGCATTTTTGATGGGCGTACCTTGGGCTGATTGTGGACAAGTAGGCGCACTTTTGGGTAAAAAAACTATTCTCAATGAGTTTCTGGCTTACCTAGATTTGAAGACGCTGATTGAGAATCACAAAATTTCTCAACGAGCGATAATTATTGCCACCTATGCACTGTGTAACTTTGCCAATATCGGCTCAATTGGGATTACCATTGGTGGGATTAGCGGAATTGCACCTAATCGCCAACATGACTTAGCTCGCATGGGTGTAAATTCGATGATTGGAGGATTACTAGCAGGTTTTATTACTGCTTGTATTGCGGGTATTTTGATTTAAAATTCATCACGCGCTAACATCTTAAATACTTTATTTTTCTCAATGCCCCATGCCCTATGATTCTTTTTCCACATAACCTAATTTCCAGCTACTAGGTTCTTTTAACTGATTTCCCTTACCTTTAAATATCAGCCAAAGAGCAACTCTGGTATTCAAAAATCCCTGCATTAAATGATATCCAGATTTAGGATAAATACCTACATCAGGACTGCTTCTAGCTTTCAGAAGATGACCACAGTAAGTTTGCTCATTAGGTATCGTGAATGTAAATAAATCATCACTTTTATAGCCATTAGGAATCATGAATATACCATAGACATGATGGCGTCCATGCCAAGGTTCAATGACTATTTTTTCAGGATAAGCATAGTATTTTTTACCTTCAGCAGATGAAATAAAAGCCGATGGATAGCAACTAGTGATCGGAGAGCGGTCTGTGATATAAGAAAAACCAAGACTGCCAACTAAGCTCAGTAAAGCCAAGATATAAATGAGTAGATTTTTCCGCAATTTTGAGCGCCTCCAATACCTCTTTTTTGTTATAGCTTAGTATTCCTCATTGTTCAGAAAGAAAAAGGCGCGATCGCTACAAGTTTGCTAATGACAATTAATCAGCAATTAGAATTCATGAAAAAAAAATCATGAAAAAATTGTCTGATAAATTACACATATAGGACTACTATTTGATTTTTGAACAAAATTAGGTATCGTAGGGTGCGTTAGGATGAAATCCGTAACGCACAGTCATCAAAGATTTGGTGCCGTACTCAGCGATAACGCACCCTACTGCGTCTCTGCGGTTAGATAAAAAAATATTTTTTACAACTCATTTAAAATTGCTATAGTAAAAAACTTAGTTCCACAACTTGCTGAATCACTCACGCAACTGCACACCAGCAATTTTGACAAATCATAGCTATTTCAGCAGCGATCGCCCTTATGTTGTTAAATTAACAGAGGAAACTACGATCAAGGCAAGCTAGCTGCTATCGACAATGGTATCTAATACTACTCCGTTCTCGGATATTCAAAACCATTGGGCACGTTTGTTTATTCAAGCCTTAGCCCAACGTGGTATTGTAACTGGGTTTTCTAATGGAACGTTTCGCCCTGATAACTCACTTACCCGTGCTGAGTTTGCAGTCTTCATCACCAACACATTTGGGAAAGTTCCCAAAAAACGCCAGTATTTCCCCTTTACTGATGTTCCGACAAATTATTGGGGGGCGAAAGCTATTCAAACCGCTTATGAAACCGGATTTATTAACGGATTTCCTGATAATAGCTTCCGTCCTGACAACAGAATTACTAGGTTAGAAATTTTACTCTCTCTGGTGACAGGCTTGGAAATGGCTACCAAGGTCAAACCAGATCTGCTAACAATACTCCCACAAATTTATCAAGATGCGGCTCAGATTCCTGGATATGCTAGAAATCAGGTGGCTATTGCTACGAGTGCCGGCATAGTCGCGAATTTCCCCAATGTAAAAATATTGAATCCCAATCTGGCAGCCATCCGTGCCGATGTCATAGTTTTTATCCATCAAGCTTTAGTATATCTCGGTCTGGTGCCAAAGATTCCATCTGCTTACCTTGTGGTATTTGCAACAGTAACGCCAACACCAACACCCACCCCCACACCAATACCCGTACCCAAACCAACACCAATACCTGTACCAATACCAACGCCCTCACCAATATCCCTAGGTACTGTCAAGGTAAATCATCGCCGAGAGTTCCGGGGAGCATGGGTAGCAACTGTCTGGAATAGTGATTGGCCTTCCAAATCACAATTATCTGTTGCTCAACAGCAAGCAGAACTTGTTAATATTATTACCCAATTACAAGAGTTAAACTTTAACGCGCTGATTTTACAGGTGCGCCCAGAGGGAGATGCACTGTATGCTTCACAATTAGAGCCTTGGAGTGCTTGGATTACAGGAACTCAAGGCAAAGCCCCAGAACCATTTTATGACCCATTGGCATTTGCGATCGCCGAATGTCACAAGCGCAATATTGAACTTCATGCTTGGTTCAACCCCTACCGCGCTAAAACTAGTCTTAAGGGTTCGCCTAATGTCCGTCCCCACATAGCTGTAACTCATCCCGAAGTTGTTTACCAATGGGGAAATCAGCTATGGATGGACCCAGGCGCGAAAATCGTTCAAGACAGGGCTTACAATGTCATTATTGATGTTGTGCAGCGCTATGATTTGGATGGGATTCACCTAGATGACTATTTTTATCCCTATCCCGTACCTGGTGAATCTTTCCCCGATCACAAAACCTACGCCGCTTATCAAGAAACTGGCGGTACACTCAGCTTAAGTGACTGGCGACGTGAAAATGTCAATCAAATGGTGCTGCGTCTATCTGAGGGAATAAAAGCGACAAAGTCCCACGTTAAATTTGGGATTAGTCCCTTCGGTATTTACCGTCCTGGACAACCCGCAGGTATTACAGGTTTGGATGCCTATAACGTATTATATGCTGACTCCAAGAAATGGTTAGAGCAAGGTTGGGTTGATTATTTAGCCCCTCAACTCTACTGGCGCACTGACCAAACACAACAAAGTTATCCCGTATTGTTAAAATGGTGGACAGAAGCTAATACTAAGAAACGCCACATTTACGCAGGTAATAATATCGGACAACTAGACGGTAAAGCTTGGAAAGATGAGGAGATTGAAAAGCAGGTAAAGATAACTCGCAATCTTGCCGAAGAATTGTCACTGGGTAATATTTTCTTTAGTATGAGTTCTATCAATGAAAACCGCCAGGATATTGCGGATAAATTCAAAAATTCCCTTTATTCCAAACCTGCGTTAGTACCTACTTTATCATGGCAGAATGGAGTACCACCTTCTCCTCCCCAAGGACTGCAAGTCAACAACCGTAAATTAGGTTGGCAAAGCGGTGATAATAAACCTGTGCGTTCCTGGACACTTTATCGCCAAACGGGAGATGGTTGGACACTGCAGCGAGTGTTGTCTGCTGGGACAAACTTTGCTACCGTTGAACCGGGAACCTATGCTGTGTGCGCCGTTGATAGGTTAGCGAATGAGAGCGTGGGTGTGGTGATTTCTGTGAGTTGAGATCGTTGATACAATAAGTATGATCGCTGTTATGCTGTTTTGATGTAATATGGCAGCGATCGCTTCTTTTAAGACTAGTGCAAAGTAATCAGCCAGAGCCAGTTAAAGTCGATTCGATAGTCAGCCTTTTGGCACTGAACCAGTTGACGTAATCATTCATGATGAAACCAAAAATGTAGTCTTACTTGCAGAAGTGAAAGCTGCACCGTTAACAACACTCGCTCTAGCAGCAACTGTTGAGGTACAAACCGAGCTAGAAGACGACGGAGAACCAATACCTTGTTCCCATTCTCCCATAGACAATTCATTTCTAGCATCATCTAACTTATATATGATTATACCTAAGTTAGAAAATGATGTCTGGAAGTATGAACTTGTAGATTTGGGAGTAAAAGGAAACCGTAGTTCTACAACATGGGCATATGAGCAAATTGGCAGAAAATTTCGCGAGGATAATCAACTTTTTTATCGATATTTCATAGTTCTAAAATTGAATTATTTAGGCTGCTCCCATACGTAACTGTTGATCAAGCTTTTATGGACTTATCAGCAGCAGAGTTCAGCCGTTAATTTGATCAAGCTGCTCAATTTCTAAGCGCAAATTCAATCGGGCAGATTGTTCCCCTAAATCAAACATCAAAGGGGTAAAATAAATGCGATCGCGCTGCAAAAATTTCTCTAAAACTTGCCTACGTCCTAGAATATATTCGGCTTCCAGTACCCAAGCATATTCCCGCCGAATACCATCAGCATATTCAAGATATTCTCTAGGACTAGCAGCTAATATCGCTAAATCTGCATCGAGTAATACTTGGCTATCGATATCATTCACCGCAGCTTGATGGTGTTTGGTATTTAAAATTAACCGAGTAATAGTAGCGATTTGATTAACTGGAATACCTAAGCTACTTAGTAATTTATCAGCATAATCAGCACTTTTCTCTTCATTGTTTTGAGATTGAGTGTTATAAATTACATCATGAAGCCAAGCAGCAAGTTGCACAGCAGGTAAATTTGTGGTGTCCCCTTGCAAAGCATCAATTGTGCGGAGGACGTGGTATATATGTTTTATTGTGTGGTAGCTGCGATCGCCTGTACAATAAGCTGCGACCACGTGATTAAAAGCATTGTTGGCAACTATATGGTCAACGTCAAAAGCTGCCAGTGTCTGCAGCCAGCGACATAATAAGATATCCGTCAGGTTTTCAGTAGGCATTACAGCAACTTTCAGTTAATTTACCCACATATATATTGTTGGTAACACATTGTGATTTATTCAAATTATTGTAGTGCGGGCATCCTGCCCGCGTCGAGGGTGCAAATTAAATCCAGAACAGCTTATGTACCTTTACAACCGCCAAAAAAATTTAATCCCCAAATTAGCGTAGGCGTAGCCCGCCGTAGGCATCGCCTGAATGATGCAATTCTCCAAGGGATGGCGGAGTTTGTATACTTCAATAGACTCAAGAGTCATCAACTTCTACGGGACTGACGGGGCTCGAACCCGCAACTTCCGCCGTGACAGGGCGGTGCTCTAACCAATTGAACTACAGTCCCTTGTTTCTCAACTTTGCCATTATCACTCGTTTTTTTCTACTTGTCAAGTGTTTTGGCGTGACAAATTGAGGAATTTTCCAGATCAGGATGCGACAACCTGTGGCGTTGCTGCTAGATGCTGCAGTATACGGGATTGCATTTGCTTATATTGCTGCTTTAAGAGGTTTTTGCTCAAGTGGGATTGAGAAGATGGTGGTAGACGTTTGCTCTGTTGTACCCAAGTTTGTAACTTTTGGCGCTGGGCTGAATCAATATAACTGGTGATGATGTTGGTGCAGGTGTGGGGTGCTTCGAGGGTAAAGAAAATCAAGGGGTAGCGTTGATTTTCGGCTAATGAAGCAACCAGTTGATGGTTTTGGGGATTTTGCATATCTAGGTAACAGGGTAGCCACTTAGGGCTGAGTTCTCGATTATAGAGGACTGTCAGCCACAGCAGCATGGGATGGGGGGATGGGATAAAGACAAAATGGTTAGAACGTTTAGAAATTTTATAGCTGTTGATTTCTTGTTCAGGCAACATCAGCCATAATGATGCTATAGTTCCTTGCTTGGTGTCTAGAAGCTGGGGAAAAACTATTTCTTGAATAGGTTTGTCTTGAGGCCAGAGAAATTGCCCATATTTTTGTTCTACTGGTAAAGGTATTCCAGAACCCCTGATGATTTTTGGGGTAGATGTCTGACTGTGTGTACGTCCAACTTCGTCTCCTACCAGATTTGACGACTGATTTAAACTGTCCAAAACTTGCATCACCAGAGCGATATTTGCGGGGCGATTGCTTGGTGCTTTAGCCAAACAAGCCATGATTAAATCATTGAGGGCTGGTGGTATTTGCAGATTGGGTTTAACATTAGCGATCGCTCTTGGTGGTTCAAAGTGATGTGCTTTATACCAAGCACCAAAGTAATCTGTTTCTGGTTGCCAAGGTTTTTCGTTTGTCAGCATTTCAAACATCATCACACCCAGGCTATAAATGTCTGAACGACTATCTAATTCTTCTCCCTCTAGTTGTTCTGGAGAACAGTAGGGTAAGGTGCCACGAAATCCTTTATTTGTGCTAATTGTGACTGAATTATGTATAAATTTAGCAATACCAAAATCGAGAATTTTGACTAAGTGACCTAATATTGGTTCAGGGATAACTAAGATATTAGCTGGCTTGATATCTCTATGTACTAATGGATAAATTTTGCCCTCCATTTTAATGCCTTGATGGGCAGACTGTAACCCTAAACAAATCTGCCGTGCTAGTGTTATAAACATTGCCAATGACATCGGCATTAAATCTTTTAAACTCTTGCCAGATAGATATTCCATAACGTAGAACGGTTTCCCTTCTTCACTGACACCGTAATCATACGCCCGGACTATATGTATACTTTCTTGACTTAAAGCGGCACTCATTAAAGCTTCGCGGAGAAAGTCCTTTTGCATTTTGGCATCTGAAACTGTCTGAGCGAGGAACTTGATAGCAACGGGGATTCCCCCTAGCAACATATCATTTGCTAAAAATACCTCGCCCATTCCTCCGCTACCAATTAAGTTTTTGAGTTCATAACGATTGGCAAGTAACCCCTTATTGTTTATAGACGCAAATGCGCTTGTTTTCACTTTTACACCCTCTAATTATCCACAATTCAAGATTACATTTAGAAAATCTTCAATCCGGATGTATTTAAAATTATTTGATTATTTTATTCGTCCAATTTTTAATGTACTCATAAAAATTGGGGAGCATAATCAGAAAATCTAATATGGAAGTTTTACCAGCCATTTTTACGCTTTTTGTTTCTACTGTTAATTTCTGAAGTATTTTTCCTTTAATTCTTTCATATTCTGATTTTAAAATTATTTTTGCTTGTTTATCAGAAATAAATTCATTGGCATCTTGACTCTTAGCCAGCCAATCTGTAAGTTGCTCGCGCTGTTTATTAGTGAGAGTCAACGTGATTACATGAGTACAGTTATGGGGTTCTTCCATAGTAAAAAACAACAAATGATAGTAGCCAGTTTCTGCTAAAATACGTACTATATTTTGCCCTTTAATTTCTTTCATATTTAAGAAATAAGATAGCCAGCGTGTGAGAGAAAACTGGGCATCATATAAAACTGTTACCCATAAAAGCATTGGATAGACATTCATTTTGGCAATAAATTCAGTCCCCTGGGTTTTATTTAAAAATTTAGCAATTTCTTGTTTGGGTAACATTGCCCAAAAAGTTGGTATTGGTCCTTGTAATGTATGTAACAAATAGGGAAATCCAATTGTTGCTATTGGTTTATTCTTAGGCCAAGTCTTTTTTAAACACTCTTGTTCTGATAAGGAAGTTACAGGTACTAATTGCACGGGAAATGAGGCTTCTAAGCTGTCGCCACCAATGCTAATATTATTTTCAATATCCCAGGATATTTTTTCTAAAGCTTCTAATATTTCTTTGATATTTTGGGGGCGATTACTGACTTCTTTTTCTAAACAAGTCATGATTAATTTTTGTAATTCCTGCGGGATTTTTATTTGGGGATTTACATCTGCAAATGCAGGAGGAGTTTGAAAGCGATGAGCCTGATACCAACTCCCAAAAGAATTACTAGTTTTTTGAAATGGATGTTTTCCTGTTAGCATCTCAAACATCAATACACCCAAGCTATAAATATCAGAGCGGACATCCAGTAATTTACGTCCTTCCATGTGTTCGGGAGAACAATAAGGTAAACTACCAATAAAAGATTCAGTCAGAGTCATTCCGCTACGCTCTGTTAAAAACTTAGCAATGCCAAAATCGAGGATTTTAACAATATCGCCTTTGGTAGGATCTTCAACAATAAATATATTTTCTGGTTTAATATCCCTATGCACAATAGGATAAATCTCTCCTTTGAGACTGATTCCTTGGTGAGCGCACTGTAAACCTAAACAAATTTGTTGACAAATATCTAAAAATTTGGATATTGTTAATTCCTCATTTTTGAGAATTTGCTTCAAATTTTTCCCCTGCAAATATTCCATTACATAAAAGGGAATTTTGTTGTCAGTTACACCATAGCTTGACATGCGAACAATATTTTTACTTTTACATCCCAATTGAGCGCCAATAAAAATTTCTCTAGCAAAGCGTTGACAAATTTGCTGATTTTCTAAACTGAGTGACAGAATTTTAATCGCGACTGGCGTACCACCTTTGGCCAGATCTTCTGCTAGGTAAACCCTACCCATGCCGCCTTTACCAATCAAATCTCTGATTAAATAGCGATTATTTAAAATTTTCCCAATATACACATCTAATTCGGTTTTGGAACTTACCATATTTGGCAGATTATTTGGGAGCATAATTTTATTTATCTTTCAATGATAAATAGAGGCAATTAATTGATGAAAATTTGATTTTATCTAAAAACAAGACGAGGAAAATTATAGATTCGATAATTTCAAATAAAAATCATTATAAAATTAGGTTAATCATGGATAAAATCATTATAAAAGTTTCGGCAATAACTCTTAAATATGGTCTAACACACTTATCAAGCTGTCCGTAAGAGAAATTTCACGGAAACCACAAATACTCTTAATGGATTAGCTTGAATCTTTCAGTGAATACACTGAACATGAATGAATCGGTAAATGTGGTAATTTGCTATTGTAGAAGGTACGTGAATCTAGAATTACAGCGATTTTTAGGTAAATATCACAGGTTGTAGAGGCGCAAGTCCTTGCGCCCATACTTAAGATGTGTGTGTCTAGGGAAACGTTATGGGGAGCGGCGACGAAGAGCTACAATGCTTGGTTTGTAGTTTTCGCGTAGCGTCTCGCAGAGAGGACTAAAGTCCTAAAAAAGCTATAAATCGCTCTCCTCATACTCAGCTTGGTTTCTGTGGTAAAACATTAGGAGTTAGCGGTTGAAAATCCGCAGGATACCCCGCCATAATCTAATGACTGGTGTTTCGAGTTTGAGTTTAAAGGCTAGTATTTGGGTGCGTTGAAATTTATTGAAATTGTTATCGCTGACCAGAATTAGTGCGCGTTCTCCATCAGGTAATTGGGGACCGAGGGTTAAACCTTCGATGTTGTCTAGCAGCACATTTAGAGTTTTCAAATCTAACAGCAGTTTTTTCTGCACAGGTTTGATTTTTTTGGTGTCAACGGCTAAAAGACTGTTGATATCATGAATGTCATCAGCGCCTTCTAAGGAAACTTCAAAGAGGGAAATACTAAATCCTAACCCACTAAAAGTCCTTTCTAAACTGAGGAAGTTTCCTTGATTATCGAGAGCAACTAAATCAGGTAATCCGCTAGCGAATTTGCCAGTAATATTGAACAAGGATGTAACTGGCTCAGTATTGTAAATAAATTCCTTTTCTGGTTGGTTTGTGAGTAGGTTGTATTGTAGAATCCGGCAAGGACTGCTGGTTTTTGGTTGTGCTGCTGGTCCATCTTGAATTAAAGCATTTTCGGTGGCGGTGAACAGATTCTTTTCATCGGGTGTGATGGTCAGACTTTCAAATGCTAAATTGTTACGAATACCTTGCTTACCATTTTTATCTGGTAAAAATTTATCGTGTATAGGTAATATTGTTTTTACCTTACCAGAAGATAGTGAGAATTCTTCAATAAAAGGATTAATGAGTTTCCCCACATCGCCTTCAGAAGAAATGAAGACAGTTTCTTTACTAGTTAAAGCAATACCTTCTGTATCGCTAGTACCTGGAGGAAACTTGGCTCCATTTTCATTTAATAAGGTGGTTACACCAACGAGAACAACGCCATTTTTTTTTAATGAACCTTTGCTGAGGTCAATTTTTAGGGTGTAAAAACGGGCGGGTGCTTTTTCACTGCGGTCATCGGATATGGCATAATAAAGGTCTTTCGTTTGGTCGTAGGTAATTCCAGATAACCCACCTACTTGAGTTTTTTGAAAAATTAATCCTGTGGGTAAGGTAGCTTGACCGATAAACTTGATGTTAGTGACAGTCATAGCCGCTGATGCTAAGTTGCTGAACCAGAGGCTAATAATGATAATTGGGAGAATCAGGTAAATAATTCTTGACTTGGTTAAGAGTTTTTTAAGATGCTGCATAGATAGCGATGAGTATGAAATTTATTGGGGCATGGGGGAGCCACTGCGTTCCTGTCGCCTTGCGTCGGAAAGCAAGTGGCGTCATTGGGCATTGGGCAAACCCCATTCGCCCTGGTTCTTTGCGGCACCCTACTGGAGGTTTTTTTTAATTGTCAGTCCCTATATCGTATTCATCTTGAAAAAAGTTGACTAGCCAATCTTTGACATTGCGGGTGGCACGGCAGTCATCTTCGTTGTATTGTTGAATTATTGCCAATAAGGTGCGATCGCCTGTTTCTAACCACTTGTCATACCAGTATATACACTTAGCTCCACTGGCTTCGGGATTGTGCCACTCAAATCCTAACCAACGGGCAATGGCTTTCAGGGCGTAGCTTTCTACTGGTAAGGCGACGCTTTGAATTAATTCTTCATATATATCGACAAAGCGATTTAATACAGGGCGCACCGAGGAATATGGTGTGTCATAAAGCTTTGCTAGTCGTTTGACTGTATCAAATTCGTAGACACAAAAATGATAAATTGGGGCTTCGGGATATTGCCAAACTAAATCGAGAAATTGCTGCCAAATTAACTTTTCGTCTGCGGCATTTTCTGCCAAAAAAGAATAAAATTGTTCGGTATTGCTTTCTCTGTCAACAACTAAAACCCCTAAAAGATAATTTAAA
>CAVYXS010000126.1:0-35001 GCA_963772205.1 uncultured cyanobacterium | reverse complement strand
TGAGCATATCCAAAGCTAGATTAAGCTTTAAAACATTAACTCCAGGCTCACCAAAAATACCCAAAAAGCGCCCATCAGTGTTTTGAGCAATTAAACTTTCCAACTGCTGAGGCTGAACGCTACGCGCCTTAGCCACCCTGGTAATTTGCGCTTTAGCCGCTTCTGGGGTAATGTGGGGGTCAAGACCGGAAGCAGAGGAGTAAACTAAATCTGCAGTTGGCTCTACACCTGCTGTTTTCAACCGATTCAAGTCACCTTCAATCTTCTTTTTGGGGTCTGGGTCATCTTTACCTTTAATGCGATTGATTAAATCGGAATTACTGGGAGCCAAATTACTCGCACCAGAAACCCCAGTTTTCAACACTCCCGCATCATCTTTTTTCGGGTTAGCTGTACTGTAGCTGGCGGCACTGGGACGACTATTAAAATAACGGTCAGAAGTAAAAGGTTGACCAATCAAAGCAGAACCCACCACTTGACCTTCGGCATTTTTAATCAGACTACCATTTGCCTGAGATGGAAAGACAATCTGCCCAAAAGCTATCATCAAAAACGGGTAAATAATCGCTCCAATTACCCAAAGTACAAAAGTAGAACGAACTGCTCTGCTAGCTTCTCTTGCAAAACTCATTAGAATTTCTCCGGTACAAACATCACAAAAAATAGATAGATAGAAAGACTCACCGTCACTACTCCTAACAGCCCTAACGTCCAAGCTTGAGTGCGGGAAAACTGTTCACCAGTCGCACCGTAGACGACAGGCGCAACCACCAGGTTGAAACACATGGCCAAGAATATATACAGCGGTAACTTTTGTCTGCGCCATTGCAAATAGATTTCGCTGATTTCTTCAAATAATGGTGTTGAAGTATTTCGTAATAAGCCATTTAGCGCTAAAGCGAGATTATTTTTGTGAATTTGTTCAGAAATAGTGCGTTGAATCAGAATAGGTTTCATAACAATTGTAGTAGTCAAGAATTAAGACAAAGGCAAAATAACATCAATCAGTTTGATAGCAATAAACGGAGCAATAATACCGCCAACACCATAGATAAAGATGTTGCGGCGTAGTAGTTGATCCGCTGTTAAAGGCAGAAATTTCACGCCCCTGAGTGCTAAAGGAATGAGTGCGGGAATAATCAAGGCGTTGTAAATCAGCGCCGAAATAATCGCCGATTGGGCACTTTTTAACGCCATAATATTTAAGGCACCAATCCCCGCAGCTGCAAAGATAGTGGGAATGATGGCGAAATATTTAGCGATATCGTTGGCGATAGAAAATGTTGTTAATGCCCCACGGGTGATCAGCAACTGTTTACCAATGGTGACTAAGTCAATCAATTTGGTAGGGTCAGAGTCCAAATCTACCATGTTCGCTGCTTCTTTGGCGGCTTGCGTCCCTGAGTTCATGGCGACGCCCACATTTGCTTGAGCTAGGGCTGGTGCGTCGTTGGTGCCATCTCCGGTCATGGCTACGAGCTTACCCTGAGATTGTTCAGAGCGAATTACACCAATTTTGTCTTCTGGTGTGGCTTCGGCAATGTAATCATCAACACCAGCTTCCTGGGCAATGACACTAGCTGTAATCCGGTTGTCACCTGTAAGCATGATCGTCCGAACGCCCATGCGCCGCAGTTGGTCAAACCGTTCTTTTAATCCAGGTTTGACAATATCTTTGAGATAAATAACACCATAAATCTGGTCATCTTGACAGACTGCTAAGGGTGTACCGCCTAACCGAGAAACTCGCTCATAGGCTGCATCTATATCATGAGGAATATGACCGCCACGGGAACGGACAAATCCCTTAATTGCATCCACCGCGCCTTTGCGAAATTGTTTACCATTGGGGAGATTTGTGCCACTCATCCGGGTTTTAGCAGAAAACTCCACACCTTCTACTTTTTTGCTGTCAAAGTCTACCTGCGCTTTGTATTTTTCCGCCAGTCCCACAATTGACCTACCTTCCGGTGTTTCATCAAACACGCTAGCAGCTAAAGAAACCCGTGCCACTTCTTCCACTGAGTAATTATTCAGGGGAATAAATTCATCAGCCATTCGGTTGCCCAAGGTGATAGTTCCGGTTTTATCTAACACTAGGGTATTAATATCACCGCAGGCTTCAACTGCTCGCCCAGAGGTCGCAATTACATTAAATTGCGCGACTCTATCCATACCAGCGATACCAATGGCACTGAGTAAACCACCGATGGTGGTGGGAATTAAAGCTACCAAAAGTGAAATCAAGATAGCAACGCTGGCACCTGCACGTAAGCTGTTACCCGCTTCGGCGCCAAAAATTGTACTGATAAAGTTGGCAATGTAACTAACAAAAGGAGGCAGGGTGGCAACTACAATCAGAAACACCTGTGTCAGCACTGCTAACAATACTGTGAGGGCAATTTCGTTAGGCGTCTTGGTACGTTCTGCCCCTTCTACTAGGGCAATCATGCGGTCAATAAAGCCTTGACCGGGGTCAGCAGTAATCCGAATGATCAATTCGTCGGAAAGTAGCCGTGTGCCCCCTGTTACGGAACTGGCAATATCTGTACCAGGCTGTTTGAGTACAGGGGCAGATTCCCCAGTAATTGCTGATTCATCCACCGAACCAATGCCCTGCATCACTTCGCCATCACCGGGGATCATGTCACCAGCTAGCACTTTAATTAAATCACCCCGGCGTAGTTCTGTAGAATTGACTTTCTGAATCGAATTATCGGGGAGGATTTTTCGAGCAATGGTATCCGAACGTGTTGCTCTTAAGGCGTCTGCTTGAGCCTTACCGCGTCCTTCAGCAACGGCTTCAGCAAAGTTAGCAAAGACAAGTGTAAAAAACAGAATAAAGGTAATTATCCCATTTAGCAGCCGTTGTTGATTGACATTTGCCTGAATTGTGCCAAATAAATTTGGGTCAAGGGTGACAAGAAATGTCACAATTGTTCCCACCCAGACAACAAACATGACGGGATTTCTGACAGTAATTCGGGGGTCTAACTTAAGAAATGACTCACGAATTGCTCTTTGATAAAGTCCTTTCATTTCTGCCTTGGGGGTGTGCTTGCGTGAGTCACGGGTTCCCTGAGGCACACGGGGAGACGATGATGGATTAATGTTGGTTGTCATAGATTAGTTAAAGTTGAGGTTCAAAGGCTTATCGTTGAGGTTCAAAGGCTCATCGTTGAGGTTCAAAGGCTCATCGTTGAGGTTCCAAGGCTCATCGTTGAGGTTCCAAGGCTCATCGTTGAGGTTCAAAAGCTCATCGTTGAGGTTCAAAGGCTCATCGTTGAGGTTCCAAGGCTTATCGTTGAGGTTCCAAGGCTCATCGTTGAGGTTCCAAGGCTCATCGTTGAGGTTCAAAAGCTCATCGTTGAGGTTCAAAGGCTCATCGTTGAGGTTCAAAGGCTCATCGTTGAGGTTCAAAGGCTCATCGTTGAGATGTAAATCACCAAGGATGAAGGGCGTAGGATGCGTCAGACCGAAAATATTGACAGGAAATGAGTTAGGGATTACCAAGAAATAAATGATCCCATCTTCTGGGGTGGACATCCAGCCCTTGGCTTGTGGCGGGCGAGACGCCCACCCCACAAGAAAAGTTGGATGTTTTTTATTTGGAAATCCCTGATCTGGTTGTCTGACGCATCCGACAAAGGGGAATTGGATATCGTTTTTTTTGGTTACCCGATACCTTTAGCAATCCAGAAAGCTTCGCCAATCGGACCAAATGCTAATACTGGGAAGAATGTGAGTGCGCCGAGGATTAAAATTACCCCTGCGGTAACGCCAGTAAATAATCCGGTGTCGGTTCGCAATGTACCAGTGGTTAAGGGTACTGCTTGTTTGCGCGATATACTATCTGCCAGTAGCAGCAAACCGACAATCGGGATATAACGCCCGGCTAACAGCGGAAACAAACAGCTTAAGTTCCACCACAGCGCAGTTGGTGCAGGTTGAACGTTACCCAAACCGGCTAAACCAGAACCATTGTTAGCCGCTGCTGAGGTATATTCGTAGATTACTTGCGAAAATCCGTGGAAGCCAGGATTGCTAATTCCTGCCAATTTTTCAGGGAAGGCCAAAGTAATCCCCGCAGGAATCAGAATAGATATGGGGTGAACTAGCAAAATCAAGAAACTCGCCAGCACCACCTCTCGCTTCTCAATTTTGCGTCCCAAAAATTCTGGTGTCCTTCCTACCATCAATCCGGTGGCAAACACTGCCAAGATTAAGTAAGCAAACAGGTAAGCTGTTCCTGTTCCTTGTCCACCCCAGACGATTTGGAGAAACATATTTGAAAGCGCAACGAAAAGCCCATTAGGCATCAATGAGTCGTGCATTGCATTCACAGCACCGCACATTGTTCCAGTAGTTAAAACTGCAAACAGAGATGATTGTGCCCACCCAAATCGAATTTCCTTACCTTCCAGGTTTGGTTGTGTACTTCCTAGTAGTGTGTTTACAGCTGGATTACCATTGTATTCCCCAATGGCAGTGACAATAATAAACACAACGGAGATGATCGCCACCATACCGTAGACTAGCCAAGCTTGTCTGATGTTGTTAGCAAATACGCCGTAGGTGTAAATTAGGGCAGTGGGCACAGACATCATGGCCACAATCTGAATTAGATTGACAAATCCGTTGGGATTTTCAAATGGGTGTGCTGAGTTGGCGCCAAAAAAGCCACCGCCGTTTTCGCCTAGTTGCTTGATGATTTCAAAATGGGCAACAGGACCACGTGCGATCGCCTGACTAATGGTAGGGTCTTCTAAGGTGGGAAATATTGCTGGCCCTGCTAATGTTTCTGGAACACCAGACCGCTATCAACAAAATACCGCCCACAATACTAATCGGTAGCAAAATCCGCGTAATCGAGCGAATTAAATCTACGTAAAAGTTGCCTAAGGGTTTACCCGTCAAACCCCGAATAAAAGCAATCCCTACAGCTATACCCGTTCCCGCTGAGGTGAACATGTGATACCCCAGTCCCCAAATTTGGCTGGCGTAACTTAAGGTATTTTCCCCAGAATAATGCTGTTGGTTAGTATTGGTGATAAAAGAAATCGTCGTGTGTATTGCTGTATCCCAGGTTGGGGCACCTAGCTTAGTAGGGTTTAATGGTAGCCATCCCTGACTCATCATGATGAAGAAAATCAGGAATCCCATCACGACGTTGCTGTACAAAATTGCTCGCGCATATTGCCAGCCAGTCATGTTTTCTTTAGTTGAAACACCAACCAAAGAGTAAAGTACGCGCTCAACTGGGTTTAAAATTGGGTCGAGAAAAGTCCTTTGCTCCAAGAAAACACGCGCTATGTATCGCCCAAAAATGGGAGTAATTGCTACTATAATTACTAGCGTCAATGTAATTTGAATCCATCCTTGTAGCATGAGTTAATTTAACTCCAATATTCAGTAGATATTTCTGTTATGACAAAGCGCTGCATTTACATAGACCACACTAGAAAAAAGTTTCAGGCAACCTCTCTACATAGGTTTGAACTTACGGTGTGTATTTCATGTATCGGAAAATAGCTGCGATTTAAATTATCAAAAGATAATTTTTACTACCTTATTGCTGTACACCTAAACCTTAGCAGCCTGATGATTAAGTATGTTTCTAATTAATCATCCGACTTTTTTACCAAGAATACAAGGTATAAGTTTAATTTTAAATTCTGATATATAAGCAATATATGTTGATAGAAATAGAAGCGTTTAGAATATTGATATTCAATCTATATCTGCAGGTATATAGCAATCTTCAATGAATTGTGAAGTGTTGCATATTAATTTTGATTGACAGGTAGTCAGCACTTTAGTGCTTCCAAATCCACCAACTTTAGTCCTGACTACGTACTAAGCATTAGGGACTGACAAATAAGGGACTTCCAAATAAAAAAATATACAATTTGTAGGGTGCCCCGGAGCGAGAAACTCTTGATCTAGCCAGAAATTATTGGTACTGACGCACTCTACCGTGGATAATTTAATTTCTGGCAGTCCCTAAAAAAAATACTCGTTGAGAAATTTGTGTAATATCCGGTGTAGCGATTCCGGTAACATGAGTAATTATCAAGAAGTGATAATAAATAGCTTATGTCTTCAACTCCTCTGACATTAAACCTGATTGAAGGTTCTGTCACTTTTAGTTTTTCACCCCAAGCAGCACAGGAATTAAAAGCCGCATTAGATGAATTAATCGCCAGCCTGAAAGCTGTCGCGGCTAAACCTACTCCAGGCGGCAGCAAACCCACTCCCCAGCGTCCTGTAGAATATCGTTACACGGGTGAAGTCTTTTTAGAAATTTTCTGTAATCCTAATATCTGGCCGACTCCCTTTGCGGCTAAAGTCCTCCTCACCGTCCGCGATGTTAGTATCCGTTTAACAACAGAAGCTGAACTTACCCGTCTCATTGAGGATGTCAACCAGTATTTAGATCAGCTGGGGTGACTACTCACCAATCCCTGAAAAATTACCGGAGCAGTCCAAGATTGGAAACCGCCCCGGTTAGGGAATGTAGATACTATAGCCAAGCAAAGGCGTCGAATACACATGACAACGCCGAGAAGTTTGCTACTGGAAAAATTGTATAAATTCAGACTCTAATGCTTCTGTATTAATGGGGCACTGACGATTTTAGATTGAGAAAGCCTAATCAAACCCAGAGATTATCCCTCAGATGGGACGCTAAATCGTTAGTTATCAAATCCAGAGATCCAAAATAAACCCCATTCCCAATCTCAAAGTCAGCACTGATTAGTCGTTGTCCCATTCTTCACGACCAATCAGATCACCAATGCGATCGCGTAACAAAAAGTCACATTTTTCTAACTCACATTCAACGCAAACCCACTCTCTCGCTGGGATGTATTGGCAGAGTGTATATATTGGCTGTTGTCTGCTGATCATTCCCTTTTGCACCAGTCGGCGTGCTTCGTCCTGAATTACATCCAGAGAGTAGTAATTGATAGAGGGCACCGTATTCACACTCATGGTTTTTACTCACAAATTACACGTAGATAGTGTTCCCTATATTTTTTAGGAACAAACATTACAAGGTTTAGACTTGTGGCTAAGGTTTTGTAGTTTGCTATACGGAACTATTTACATTTTGACGCTACATATGCTCAAATTATCTAAAGAAATGTTAAGAAAGTCAACGAATCCTGACATAAGCTCTCAACCAACTTAACAAAAAGATACGGAGTAGCTAACATAACTTGGTGGTTAGCTTGAGCGACTTGGATGGTAGATCGGTCAAAATTAGGCTTGGGCTAGTTTCAGGCATAATTTGGTGAGCGAATATAGTTCATACTGAAGATGTTTTATATACCAAGATATGCACCGTAATGTGCTGTTGAGGATGGCTAAGAGTTGTTCAGTTGCTAATAGTTGCCCATAGAAAAATTAGCCAGTAATGGCTGGCAAGAAATAGGTATAAACTATTGCAAAATATAAGGGCTAAAGTACACCACGAAAGCTTGTAGTGAGTTATCTGTTAATAATTTCTTAAACACCTCCTGATTCGCTTTGTTAATTATGGCACTGAATAAAACCAGACTGTCTACGCTAAACAGTTAGTAGCTGGGTGGGATGATGTCTTTAACAGTAGCAATAGCTTGGGTGATGCGATCGCCTGAAGGGGCGCAATATTGGTCATTTACCACCATAACGTTATGTAAATCAATGATGGTAATATGATGAATTTTGCTTGATATTGATGAGTTGTGCTGATGATAAAGCCATCAAGCCATAAATGATTTGACTAGGGGAGTGGGGATTGGGGATTGGGGGAGGACTATTACCTATTGCCTCCCCTTGTTGATAATTCACATTAAAACAGACGCCCTCTAGTCACGTCTGTCAACTCTTTGGCGAATTTCCCGGAATTAATTGTGCTGTCAGTTACATTGTTGTTTCAGTTACCTATTCGCGAAAGTCATGATCATCTTCATCGGTGGTGTTGTCATTTGTTGCTGACAAATCTTCCAGAGGACGCTCATCTTTGAGTTTGCTCAATAGTGTCAGCACCTTAGTACCGCGTTCTAAAGACTTGTCTTCAACAAAGATGACTTCTGGTGTGCGACGTAGCCTTACCCTAGCACCGAGTTCACTACGGACGTAACCGGTCGCTGATTTTAAGCCTGCCATTGTCTCTGCTTTAGCTTCTTCTGTACCATAGATACTCACAAAGATTTTAGCGTGTTGCAGATCCCCGGAAACATCAACATCAGTAACGCTGACCATTCCTGTGCCCACACGGTCATCCTTAATACCGTGGAGCAGCATTTGGCTAACTTCCCGTTTGATTAATTCAGCAACACGGGAAACGCGGCGATTTGTAGCCATAATAATTAAGCCTCCTCACAGAGGTTATAGGACATGAATATATACAAATTGGGGAGGACGCCCGCAAAAGAGGCTATCAACCCCTGGTATAGGCTTTTAGATTGCACTGACGCCCAGCATTGCACGTAGGGTGAAAATGAAGAAGGCTAGGCTAGCCGCCAATAAACCCAAGATGGCGATCAACGTGACTGGCCGTTTCAGCAACGGGAACAATGGCTCAAAGGTGTTCAGGAAAATGCCTAAGACGATAGTAATGAGGTAGCGGGGGTAGCGCAATACGTTATCCCAAAATCCGTCAAACATTAATTTAGACTGCCTTGTTATAGACTATACGTTTGTTTTCATCTGCTTGTTTAGTTTAATTGTAATCGATAGTGCTATTAATTTAATAAATTAATATAAAATATGGTTCGTCAGTTATATTGGTTAGATTTGGTAGCTGTGCAATTAAATGGTAAGTCAAATTCATCAAGCAACTTGTCCACGTCCATTTTTGAAGTGGGCTGGGGGTAAAAGTCGGTTAATTCAACAATATATTCCCTATTTACCCAAGAATTACAAGACTTACTATGAGCCATTCTTAGGTGGTGGGGCTGTTTTTTTCTATCTGCAACCACCAACGGCAATTTTAACTGATATTAACGCTGAATTAATTACTACTTATTGCTGCGTTCGCGATCAGGTAGAGGAATTAATCTGTCTTCTTAAAGAGCATAAAAAGCGACATAATAGAGATTATTACTATTATGTAAGAGCCAATCCTGGACACACTGATTTAGAACAAGCTGCTCGTTTGATATATCTAAACAAAACTTGTTTTAACGGTCTTTATCGGGTAAATTCTCAAGGCAAATTCAATGTACCCTTAGGCAGATACGAAAATCCTAAGATTTGTCATGAAAATTTATTGCGTTCAGCTTCAGCAGCACTTGCTAGCGCTGAGATTAAACATGCAGATTTTGTGGATGTGTTAAATCACCGCAGCAGTAGTGATGATTTTGTCTATTTTGATCCACCATACTATCCTGTAAGTCAAACTAGCAATTTTACAAGTTACAGTAGCTATTGCTTTGATGAAATTCAGCAAATTCAATTAAGAGATGTATTTGCTAAATTAGCTGAACGTGGTGTTAAAGTCATGTTATCTAATTCAGACTGTCAATTTATTCATCAGCTTTATAGTGATTTTAATATTCATACTGTACTAGCGGCTAGAGCAATTAATTCTAACGCCAAAAAGCGAGGTAAAATTACAGAAGTATTAGTCACTTCATATTAAAGATTATTATTAGACCAGGCAATAAATGAAGTTAAACTATGGAGGGCAAGAAAATTTTGATTGTAACCAACCTGTGTGTTTAACCAAGATATAGCCTGTGGTTTCATTCCTCCACCGTCAATTAATACAACTGTTTTTACAGGATAGCAATTTTGAATATTCAAGTTAAGGTAAGGGAGTTTTTCATCAACTGAACCGCTAGTTTGCTGCCATTTACACTCAATAATCAAACCAGATGAAATTGAGGCAGCACCAATAATATAAAAATCTACATATATGTCGCTACCATAAATTCCCTTTCCTATATAAACCTGTCTTGCATATCTTTTTAATATATTGTTCGAGCTTAAAAGACATGCAAGGCGCTTTTTTTTTGGTAAATCAGCGCCTACTTGAACATAATCATGTCCCAGCAAAGTACCTTCTACAGTTTTTTCCAAGACATTCCCAGAAATAACCGCTCTTCCGCCTTGAGTCATTTTGTTCCTGATTTTTTTTGAGAGTTTTCATAATTTTAAGATTCCCCAAAAACAATAGTAAATGCAAGGTTATACGAATTTTCAATTTTGGATGCATAAAGCTAGATTGAATGGTAGAAATTGAGAATAGTATTGGTACTCTTGTACTAAATTAATACAAATGTATTAATAATTTATCAAAAAGGAACGCCACTATAGCGGTTATCGCTTGAGTCTAATACACTCGTAAGGGCACGGCAGTGTTCCCTACACTACACCCGACGATATAATTTTGTATTACATCCAACTGAGAACCGCTATAGGTATGCATAGACAGGTGGAACCTGGAAAATGGAATTTCTCAGAGTAATACTTCCCATTAACCAAACCCCCACTCCTTGACTCGGTAAGCACAAGGAATGGGGGTGAAGTTCTGTATTTTATTGTGTCCACGATCCTAAGTTGAGAGAGGTTTAACTGACTATTTGGGACGATAGACGAGATAGGTGGGAAACTAGATCAAAATCAAAGACCAATTCACTTTTTGACTGCCAAACTTTAAAATTCACTAACTAGAGCTACTTTCTGTATTTCCCGATCTCTCGAATTCTCCCAACAGCAGTTTTTGGGGCAAATTGTCTGTAATCATATGTGTACAAGGAAGCACAAAATCAGTTAAATTTAGGGATTTTGCCTTCTAGAGGAGTCATTACAGTTTCAGCCTGTTTGGACTTCAGTATTACCATTGCGGATTGCCCATGCTAGATCTAAAAGTTGAGTCCAGCGCTTTTGCAGTTGTTTAGGGGTGCATTTGATAGTTTTAGCGATCGCCTGATCACTATGACGGGCAATTTTTAATGTTAAAATTTGTTGCTGCTGTTCCGACAGTAGACCCAAAAATGTATCCCACTGTTGGCCAGATAGACCTAATTTGTGTTCTAAGCCAGCACCCAACCATTGATGTACCAATTGCCAGTGGTGTTGCTTGGCGAATTTTTCCACATGGTATTTAAAACGCTGTTGCAGATAGTCACGCTGACGGCTGGTTAATCCGAGGATTTGGTCAATTTCTGGTGCTGAGAGATCTTGGAGTTTGAGACTTAGGTAGTTCATGCAGTCAGATTGACCTTGGGATTCTAAGTATTTCATCAACTCAGAAACAACGCGATCGCGCTCTGACTCTTCAGATGGATCAAAGCTAGTTTGAGCAATCATCTGCGATCTTAGCTGTTGCACCGCCGAGTTGCGCTGATAAGCTTCTCCTTCTTCACTCTTGGCAGACTCCACTGCCATTTCGATATCCACAGTAGTTTCCTGGGGTTGACGACGGGCAAAACCTTGGGCACGGAGAATAATTAATTGTTGACTAGCACTACCAGGTAAATTGATCCGGCGCTTGGCGTATTGTTCTGTAAACGCCATATATTCTGCTAATTGTAACTGAGTGCGGGGCGTGTAATTTTCCGGTAGTTCGTTTTCCCGCCGAAAAGCTTTAATCGCTTCGATATAAAATGCTTGGAGAAAATCTTCAATCAGATTGTAACGCGCCTCAAATCCTAAATCTGAGCCGGAAACAGTAACATGACGGTAAACTATAGCACCTAAATTGCTATGTAATTCTACCCTGCCGCGCCGTGAACCCAGTTGGTAGTAGCGTAGGCACTTTTGCAGCCGATGCCTTGCTAAGGTGATCTGCCAGGATTGGATTTCGCCAGATGTTTGGATGCGGGAGCTTTTATCGCAAATGCGTTCCACTTCTTTAGCGATACGATTTGCTACAGATTGTACGCAGCCAGGTGCGGATTTAACTTGAGATTGAATTTCCTGAGACAGCAGTTCCATCAAGCTGAGGGTATTGCTATCTGAAAATTCTGCGATTGCAACGTCAGAGTCAAAAGCAGATGTAGAACTTGGTAGATTAACGAGGTTAGCTTTCATGAATTTTCCTGGAAGTGGTATAGCACCGTAACTACAACGCTGAGTTAGTACTAGAGGCCAGTTTTGGCTGAAGAATCTTTTAGCTTTCATCCATCAAAATCCGCCGCAAGCACCACTCACATATAAGACTGTAAGGAATCCAATAAAGTTACGGGCAAGGCAATGTGTCGGTTTTTAGACAGCAACTAAATTCATGGTGGCACACGGGTAGCCACCATGCTCTCAAAATAGCCAAAACCATTGTTGTAAAGGCTTTGCAGTCATTCCCATTTAATCGCCCATAACCGTTGCGGGTATGACAATTGCAAAACTGGAGTTTTTTTGATCATGTTTTCCGTAATTCAGGAGTGAGGCGATGAAGTGTAACAATTACACCCATGCTGCTGCGGCTTCCCAGCCTAAACCCCGGCGTGTAATCATTGGTTCGTCTCCTGTCAAGTCCAATATCGTAGACACATCATCTGTGGGTTCTTCACCAGTGTCTACAATGACATCGACCAAATTATCTAACCGGTCGAATAACTCCACCTGGGAGAGAATCGGTTGAGGATTTAGCTCACCTATCCCATCATTTTCCTCATCTGGCGGCAGATGTGCCGAAGTTGAAATAATTGGATTTCCCAAAGCTTTAAGCAATGCTAAACATACAGTATGATTAGGCACTCGAATTCCAGTAGTGTTCCGTTTCGGATTTTGCACCAGTCGCGGTACCAACTTAGTAGCAGGTAGCAAAAATGTATAAGTTCCGGGGATCAGACGCTTCATAATCCGATAGGCTGTATCACTTACAAAGGCATAAGTCGTTACATTTGACAGCGAGGGACATAAAAAGGTCAGTGGTTTATCATTTGCTAGCTGCTTAATTTTTCGTACTCGTTCCACTGCTGACTTGGCATTCAAATCACAACCGATTGCGTAAACTGTATCCGTAGGATATAGCATCACTGCACCACTAGAAAGTGCTGATTTTATTTCCTCTATTCGGCGAATTTGAGGATTATCAGGATGGACTGTGAAAATTTTTGCCATAAAATTTTTGGGATGGGATATTGGGGGTTGTGCATTGGGGGGAAAATGTGGGAGGGGGAGAGGAGGGGACAACTGAATCAATGACAACTGACGAATTTATATCTATGAATAAAATTGCTTATCTTCAATGTCCGACGGGGATTTCTGGTGATATGTGCCTGGGTACCTTGGTAAGTTTAGGCGTTCCTTTAGAATATTTGAGTGAAAAAGTCAATGGTTTGGGAATTGCTCAAGAGTACCAATTAAGGGCGGAACTAGTTCAGCGTCATGGTCAACAAGCTACGAAAGTGCATGTAGACTTAACCCATGATCATCACCACCATAACCATGAACACAGTCACCATCATGGGCGCCACTTACCAGAAATCGAGGGGATGATTCTCCAAGCAGGTTTGCCATCAAGGGCAGAAGCTTGGAGTTTGGCGGTATTCCGACAACTAGCAGTGGCAGAAGGGGCAGTACATGGGATTGCACCTGAAAAAGTTCATTTTCATGAAGTAGGTGCCGTAGATGCGATTGTAGATATTGTCGGCACTTGTCTTGGGTTAGATTGGTTAGGTATTGAAAGCAATCAAGCGGGATTGCCTCTACTATACTGCTCACCCTTCCCGACAGGTGGCGGCACGGTTCGTGCTGCACACGGACAGATGGCTGTACCTGTACCAGCGGTATTGAAATTGTGGGAAATGCGGGGTTGTCCAGTTTATAGCAACGGTATTGAACGAGAATTAGTGACACCGACAGGAGCTGCGATCGCCACTACCCTAGCAATAGATTTTGGTTCACCACCTCCAATCACCATTAAGCAGGTGGGACTAGGCGCAGGTACGATAAATTTACCCATACCTAATATACTACGCCTGTGGTTGGGTGAAAGCACAAGTTTACAGTCAGATATCACCAATTCTGACGATACCAGCCCCACTTTAGAAACGATATCGGTGCTGGAAACCCAAATTGATGACTTAAATCCCCAGGCCATCGGCTATGTCTTGGAAGCATTATTTGCTGCTGGCGCTGTGGATGTCTTTACCCAAGCGATCGCCATGAAAAAATCTCGTCCGGGGATTTTATTGACTGTGATTTGTCATCCAGACAATTTACTCAATTGTGAAGCGATTGTCTTCCGTGAAACCACTACTTTAGGCATTCGCCGCCGGACTCAGCAACGAGCTATTTTACAGCGGGAAATTCAACAAGTAGAAACCGAATATGGAACTGTCCGCGTCAAAGTAGCATGGGAAAGTAAACAAGGGAAGCCTGTGGCTGGCTGCTCCTACGCTAATGTCCAGCCTGAATATGAAGATTGTGCAGAATTAGCACGAAAATACAATATTCCCTGGCGGGAAATTCAGCGCCGAGCATTACAGAGTTGGTATTTACAAAATAAAAACTAGTGATCTCGACAAGTTACAGCAATTTTCAATTAATTGAAGCACACATAACCACATAATATTGTAGGGGCACGGCAGTGCCCTGCCCCTACGGGTGTACCTCACGCTTGTCGAGAAACGCTATACTAGTCCACCACATTAATTTTGATGGTTAGGTAGTTAGCACTTTAGTGCTTTAAAGAGCGATAAATCGCTCACTCCAAACCCCACAAAATTAATGGCACTAGTTCACTTATTAGCTTACCAAAACCTTGGCGCCAGCTTCTGGTTGAGCGCGAATTTCATTGAGACAGGGACGCCCCTGTTCAATGTCAGCAATATTCGCAAAAGTTGTATCAGCAATATTATGTAAAGCTTCTTCTGTAAAGAAGGCTTGATGTCCGGTGATGAGTACGTTGGGGAAAGTTGTCAGGCGTTGGAAAACATCATCTTGAATGATTTCACCAGACAAATCCTCAAAGAACAATTCCGATTCCTGTTCGTAGACATCCACACCAAGATAGCCAATTTGACCAGATTTTAAGCCATCGATTACGGCTTGGGTGTCAATCAGTCCACCCCGACTAGTGTTAATAATCATCATCCCAGGTTTCATCTGTGCGATCGCCTCGGCGTTGATCAAGTGATGGGTTTCGGGAATCAGGGGACAATGCAGGGAGATAATATCAGAATTAGCAAATAACTCTGGTAATTCTACATACTTCCCACCCAGTGCCTCTAACTCTGGGTTCTGATACACATCATAAGCCAGGAGGTGACAGCCAAACCCCTTCATAATCTGTCCCAAAATTAGACCGATTTTCCCAGTGCCGAGAATGCCCACTGTGCGACCATTGAGATTAAAGCCTAACAGTCTCTCTAGGGAGAAATTTCCTTCCCGCACTCGGTTATAAGCATGATGTATTTTGCGATTGAGGCTCAAAATCAATCCTACAGCATGTTCTGCCACCCCATAGGGTGAGTATGCAGGAACACGCACAACAGTAATTCCTAAGTCCGCTGCGGCTTTCAAGTCTACATTGTTAAACCCCGCACAGCGAAGAGCTACCAGGTGAGTCCCATGTGCGGCGAGAATCTCTAAAGTTGGAGCATCAACCTGATCATGTACAAATACGCAAACAGCCGCAAACCCAGCGGCTAAGATAGCGGTATCTCGATTCAGACGCGGTTCAAAGTAAACTAACTCGTGTTGACTGAGAGAATTTGCAGCTGACAAAAACTGCCGATCGTAGGCTTTGGTACTGAAGACTGCTACTTTCATGCAAAACCTTAAGTTTGATGCTGCTTCGTTTTCGAGTACATAATACCTTGACTCTGATAGCCGCGATCGCACCTGTAATCATTGCTCATTATAGGCATTCACCCATATTTGGCTATTAACAGAACTAAAGCAAAAATTTAGAATTCAGATCAGGGGGGATGAAGAGAGATTGTCTTCTTGTCTCCTTGTCTCCAGTCCCTAATCCCTATAACTCTGTGTCATTAGTTTTGATTGTTACGTAGTAAGCACTTTAGTGCTTCAAAATTCACCAACTAAAGTTCTGACTACGAACTTAGGGACTTCCAGTTAACGGTTCGGCTTCGCTCACCGTTAACCCTGAGCGAAGCCGAAGGGTTAAAAAAATACCCAATTTATAGGGTGGATCAGATCAGTCCTAGATATTTAGGCTACAGCATTTGTATTATTTTTTGACCCACCCTAGGAGATAAAATATTGGGTACTTTATTTTTTGGTAGTTCCTTATTTCTTCAAAGCATCAGATACATCTTCGAGTTTCTGCTGAACATTTGTCTTTGCATCCTCAGATGCACGTTGAATATTTTTAGTCAAGTCTTTAGCAGCATTCTTGGTGTTGTTTTGCAGATTTTCAAATCCTCTCTGAGTTCCTTGAGTTACACCTTCCCGCAATTCTTCAGATGAATTGCTAACATCTTCACCAAGGCGATTGACTCTTTCGGCAAAAGGTGTTCCTTCGCGATAATTCCGGACATATTGCTCTACACTATCAATGCTCTTTTCATCGATATTCTTTTGAGCATTTTCTTTCAGAGCTTCAGCTTTAGCTTTGGCTGCATTTTCAGCGGTTTTTGATCTCGGGATCTACATCACTAAAGTTGTTTATTCCACCTTCATAGCGGGTAGAAACATCATAACTTTTTGTGGGGTCATATCGTTCAGCATTAGGTGGTTGGGAAGCTGGCTGTGGTGGCTGTGCTGCAATTCCTGGACTATTACAAGCTTGTGCAAACAATAGAAATATTCCCGCCAAAAACACCGTTAATGTTTTTAGGGGGCGAATATTCTTGATCCAAGCAATTAATCTTTGCATAGTGATACTCCTAAGGTTTGTTTAATTAAGTGAAAAATTGAATTCACGAATTGTTGCTGCTCCCAGAACTTTTCTCAATTTTCCTCTTATTATGTCGAACAACTCTAAACATCTGAATCCTTCGCTTAACAATTTTGTTGTTCAGCCAGTTTTTATGTTTGAGTTGACTAGTATTCAACCAACAATTTAAAATGTTATAAAATCTAAAAAACTAGTTACTCTAGCCCAGGTATTATTATTTTTATGATGATTAGATAATTTTTTTATAACTACAGAGAGATATAGGATTACTATGCCTGTAGGTGCACGGCACTGCCGTGCCCTTACGAGTGTATTGGACTCAAAGTGAGACAGTTTCCCTCAGAAAAATATAAAAATAGCTACAAATAATTATTGATAATTGTTAGGTTTTTTCCCCAAACGTGTGATAAGTAGCTGAGATACCATAAAATTTGACGTATTCAGCAATAGTGGCTCTAACCGTGAAATTACCAATATGCTCAAGAAAATTTTCCGCTGGTTAATTTTGGGCGGGACGCTGTTTTTTTTAGGTAAAGCCGTCAAGGATCACTGGTTGGAAGTGACAGCTATTCACATTGACGGGGAAGGATGGGCTATTTTAGCGATCGCCACTGGCGTAACTTTATTAGCACATACATGGGCGGGCTGGATATGGACTTGGATTCTATGGGAGTTAAATCAACCTGTCGAAACTTCTGGGTTTATCCAAGTTTACCTCAAAACCAACATTGCTAAATATTTACCAGGTAATATTTGGCATCACTACGGGCGAATTGTCGCGGCAAAAAATGCTAGAATTCCTCTTGGGGCTGCGACTTTAAGCGTTTTGCTAGAACCCCTGCTGATGGCTGCTGCTGCTTTAATCATCATTCTTCTATTTGGTAGCCAATTTACGGCTGTTAATAGCAATTTTTGGCTGCAAATATTACAATTTCTGAGTTTGGCTGTGGTGCTGTGTGCTGTTCATCCCTGGTTTTTGAACCCAGCTATTCGCTTTTTGCACCGATTCAAGAAAAAAAAGTCTGATAATGATACCCAGTCAAGCTTGAGTTTTCATCTTGAACGCTATCCCCTAAGACCTTTGTTAGGAGAATTGGGTTTCTTGGGATTGCGTAGCACTGGATTTATCTTAACTCTATTTGCCCTAGGTCCATTGAATATCAGTCAAATTCCTTTACTGTTAGGGGCTTTTAGTTTCGCCTGGTTGTTAGGATTTGTGGTTCCGGGTGCGCCTGGTGGGTTGGGTGTGTTTGAAGCAACTGCGATCGCGCTTTTACAGTACCATTTTCCTGCCGCCATCGTCATTAGTGCGATCGCTCTCTATCGTCTGATGAGTATTATTGCGGAAACTGCTGCTGCTGGCTTGGCTTGGCTTGACGAAAATCTCGAAAAATTCTGAATGAGGATGTTGAAAAAATTGTTTCTAGCTATCGTTAACAAATCAAGCTTGGGCAGCAAAATTTTTCTGAGCTAGAAATAACTCTTCCAAAGGTAGAAGAGCAAGGAAAAATAGCTAATTTTTTAGCTGCAATTGATCAAAAAATCGCAGCCATCTCCCGCCAAATCGACCAAACCTAACAATTCAAAAAAGGCTTACTGCAAAAAATGTTTGTATAAAATAAGGTAATACCGTCAATTTCGCTACACAGGAGCTAACTCCATTATGATCGCAGCCAAAGAAAATTTCCCCACCCTAACCCCCGAAGAATATTTCACTTGGGAAGCAACCCAACTGGAAAAGCACGAGTATATCAATGGCGAAGTTTACGCCATGACTGGCGGTAGCGTTAATCATAGCCGCATTGCAATTCGATTTACGACTATGTTTGATACCCACTTAGACGCTAGTAGTTGCATAACAGGTAACTCAGACCTGAGAGTTAATATTGTAGGAACCGATAACTATACCTATCCAGATGCCAGTGTAACCTGCGACGTTCGCGATCAAACCACAACCCAATATATTACCTACCCCTGTTTAATCGTTGAAGTTCTCTCAAAAACTACCGAAGCCTACGACAGAGGCGGTAAATTCCGAATGTACCGCCAAAACCCAGTCTTAATCGATTACCTATTAGTCAGTTCCACCAGCATCGAAATCGACCTGTATCACAAAAACGACGCAGGCGACTGGTTGATTATCAACTACAAAGCAGGCGACACAATCGAACTTAAAAGCGTTAACCTCAATTTCCCCATTGAACAAGTCTATCGCGGTTTAACCCTTGAACTAGGGAATGGGGAATAGAATCAAAGCATTACCTACTACCCATTACCTAACGCCCAATATGCTAACCCTAAAAATAGCCATTCAAAAAAAAGTGATCGAATTTGTAGAATTCTTGGAATTTCAAGCTTATCGCCAATAACAAGATCAACAACCCAAAAACACCTCCCCAACAGGATCAAGACTTTTTCGCCCTAGCCGGAATTTGGCAAGCGAAAAACATTAACCTAGACACCATCCGCAAAGACGCATGGGGTGAAGAGAATCAATGATTTTGTGTGATACCAATATCCTCATTGAATGGATTTTTTGAATGGGGGTGGAGGGACTTGAACCCACACGACCGTTTAAGATCAACGGATTTTCATTCTTCTGCAGCTTTCACTGCTGCCTAGTTACCTTAGCAACTACAGGCTTTAAGAATTGGACTCTCCCTTTACCCTCGACTTAACGTTAGGGTAGCTCCCGTCGAGTCTCTGCACCTTCCGAGTAGTTATGAGTTAGGAATTACAAGTTATGAGTTGAAAATTTACTCACTACTTAATTTTACTACTCATTACTGCCTTCGGCTTGGCTCAGGATTGCCATGTCTGTCACCAGATTTAGGTTTCCCTGAGTTTGAGAGCTGCCACTTGAAAGATTTCTCTATCAAGGCTCAGTTAACTAAGTCCGTAGCGTCTACCATTCCGCCACACCCCCGAATGTATTCCTAAGATACTTAGGAAGTACTTATTTTTTGGAGGCAGTAAATACCTCCTCATCTATTTGAACATCAATTGTGTCTTTTGTGCAAGTAATTTTGAAAATTTTGTTTTAAAACAGCCAAAATTGCCGAGGAAATTCTGACGGGGAGGCTGTTTGAGCCATTTATGTGCCAAATGAAGTTTTCCAGCAGGGGAGAGCGGCAGCCCTGAGGACGAGTCATCAGGAATTTTTGTGGGGTGACTTGGAAAAGCTGATGGTAGTACTTCCCTGAGTTTAGGCATTCAGCCTATGATGGGAAACAGATGCACCCAATGGTTTTGATGAGTGCTGAGTGATGAGGACTCAGGGCTGAGTGTTGAAGTGAAAAATACTGATCCCTAGTCCCCAGTCCCCAGTCCCTTTTTCATCCATTATTAGTGTACGCAGTTCATGATGGCTACTTAGAGAAAGAATTATGATTGTCGCCCTGCTGTATCTGATTTTGGCTGGAGCTTATTTGTTAGTCATTCCCGTGGCTGTTCTGTTTTACCTCAAGCAGCGCTGGTATGTGGCTAGCTCCATAGAGCGCACCTTCATGTACTTCCTGGTGTTTTTCTTCTTTCCCGGTTTGTTAGTGCTATCGCCGTTTGTGAATATAAGACCCGAACGGCGTCAAATTGTTTAATAAAATTGGTAGGTCATAATACTCATGCGACGGATTGACGCTATTGGAATTAGCTTTGGCGTTTTTGTTGCTGGCGGCTTAGGATATGCTCTATTGCAGCTAGTAGGTTTAGACGCTAACAACGCTGGTATATGGAGCCAAGTCTTGCTAGTCAGTGGATTGGTTGGCTGGTTAGTCAGCTATATTTTCCGTGCGGTGGGGCAAAAAATGACCTACCATCAGCAACGCCAAGATTACGAACAAGCGTTTTTGTCAAAGCGGCTAGAAGAACTGACGGATGAAGAACTAGCGAAAATCCAAGCCGAAATCGAACAAGAAGAACAAAGTCAAGTGTAAAGTAATCATTGGTTGAGTTGTTCTTTGTCAGTTGTCCGTTGTTTGTTAATATTTGGACACGGACAACTGACAACTGACTAATGACTGCCATTTCTGATTGCTTTGAAACTCTAGGACGGAATCGCGAGTGCGCTCTGATTCCATTTATTACTGCTGGCGATCCGGATTTAGAAACAACAGCAGCAGCTTTGCAAACACTGGATCGCAATGGAGCAGATATTATTGAACTAGGTGTACCCTACTCCGATCCTCTTGCTGATGGTCCAGTGATTCAAGCTGCTGCTACCCGCGCCTTGTCACGGGGAACAACATTGGATAAAGTGCTGGAAATGCTGCAAGTAACCACACCCAAGCTGCGATCGCCTATTAGTTTGTTTACCTATTACAACCCAATTTTGCACCGGGGGATCGACAAATTTCTCCAGGAAATTGTGGCTGCGGGGGTAGCTGGTTTAGTGGTGCCTGATTTACCCTTAGAAGAGGCTGCGGGGTTACTCCACCCAGCCAAAGATATGGGAATTGACTTAACATTATTAGTGGCGCCGACAAGTTCTGCCCAACGAATAGCAGCGATCGCCCAATCCTCCCAAGGATTTATCTATTTGGTAAGTGTGACGGGGGTGACGGGAATGCGATCGCAATTGGAAACGCGAGTGTCAGATTTACTCAAACAAATTCGGGCTGTGACTAAGAAGCCTATTGGCGTAGGGTTTGGCATTTCTGAAGTATCACAAGCCCGTCAGGTGCGGGATTGGGGAGCAGATGCAGCCATCGTGGGTAGTGCTTTTGTCAACCGGTTAGCAGCCGACACACCTGAAGAAGGGCTAAATGCGATCGCTGAATTTTGCCAAAGTCTCAAGGCAGCTATCAAGACCAGTGATAATAGTACAAATACCCACCTTGATCAAACTGAGAAAGTAGATTAAAAAGTATAACAGCGCAGTTTTTTTTCACGTACTTGGTAGACAATTTGACAAATATGGTCTTGAATATTATCAGCAGATATCAGGCTGTAAAAAAATTAGCTGATACACTTGCTTATAATTTGAGTATTATGTGAAGTTAAGTAGGCGAGAGTTTATGAGTGTGAGAGTGAGTCAGTTAAAAATGATGATAATTACGTCGCAATTGAGGGGCACAGGCGATGAGTGAGAGTATGGCATTTATCGGCGGGGTCGCCGTTGCTGGGCTGGCGGCTCTCGTATTACTCAAGGGGACAGGTAATCCTATCCAGCCTAACTTCGCGGTGACACCGCAAATGCCAGCAACGGTAGTAGCACCCCAGTTAATGGCACCACCAGCCCAATATCCTTATGGGCAACCAGTATATCCTAATCCACAACCTCCAGTTCCCAGTGCTGACCAGCGCGTGGAATTAGAATCGCTCAAGGCGCAGATGGAGCGCTTAAAAAGCGATAATGAACAGCTCAGGGTGCAAAACCAACAATTCCAATGGCAATTTCAAAGCCAACAACAGCAGCAGCAGCTATTCGCTCAACAGAGTAACCAAAAAGCAGCCTTACAGCCGCAAAATGGTTGGTGGTCTTCACCTATTCTCTGGTTAGTGGGTGGCGTAACTCTGACTGTTGGTGGTGGTGTTGTCGTAGCAGGTATCTTGGCTTTATTTTCACCAAAGCAGCGTTCTACCCGTACTGTACAGGTGATTCATCCCTATCAAGGTTCAACACCCCCCTTAGTTCCTGTACGTCGCGCCGAGTTTTTACCCCATCGGGCTGAAGCAAGACGTATGGAAACCCCAGAATACGACGAAATGCGCTGAAACAGAAATAGTCGTGACAACAAATAGGCGTGTGAAGTTAGGACTTCTATCTGGCACACATTAGGTGGTAGGGGTTTAGCCCCTATGGACAAAAAGCGATCGCCAAGCAAAAATACAAAAATAAGTAGCTGATGTGCTGAATCCTTGGGTCGTAAATCAGTTATGACTTGTTAAGTAGTAACCGTCCGCAGTTTTGAGCGGACGGTGTTTTCGCCCATAGGCAAAAAATACTCGCGAAAACAAGAAATTTCCAATTAAAAAAAATAGCCAATTTGTAGGGTGTGTTAGGAGCGAGAAAACCAGAAAATAGCAACATATTACTGGTACTGACGCACCCTAGGGACTCAAATATTGGGTAATTTATTTTTTTGATAGTCCCACAACTGAACTTCTTGCTGTCATACAAGTGAATTGCCAAAAGTCAATCTATAGCGGTTCTCAGTTGGATGCAATACAAAATTATATCGTCAAGTGTAGGGAACACTACCGTGCCCTTATGAGTGTATTGGAGTCAACCGATAACCGCTATATTTTGAATTTTACTACAACAGTGCTGAGTGAAAAGTAAGCGATATACCCTTCAAAATTAATGAGACAGATTACTAGTATACTTTGCAACTTGTCAAACAACCTCTTCGAGCCAATATACTTAGTATTAGTTCAAAATCTCAATTCATCCCGTAAATATGCAATGCCCAATTTTTAATTGTCCTATCCAAAATCTAAAATTGCTAGGCTCAAAAACCCCTCTCAAATTGTAACTTGGAGGGGTATCAGCACTCAAAAGAATTACTACGCAGATTGAGAAGCTTTTCGCTTATACTTTATCCACAAACCTGTAAAAATAGCGCCTATTGTACTAGCAAGCGTGGTTGCTTCAGGAACAGGTTTGGCATCATTATTAGAACTGGCTGCTCCATAGATTTGACCAGAGATTCCTGTAACTTTTTTATCAAGAACTCCTGCTCCTGTTGTTGGGTTGACAATAAGCTGATCCCCATCATTTGTATAACCGTATAAAGTTCCATTATTAAAAGCAAGTCCATAAACATTAGCAAAACCAATATTCCCAATTTGGGTAGATGCACCATCTACACCAATAGAGAATAAACTACTATTGTTTGGACTTAATGATGCAGCCAAAAATCGATTAATTGCTGGATCATATACGATATCACCGCCGCTTGATAAACCAGGAATTTTAGATATTAAATTAGTAGCACCCGTAGTTGTACTCACAGAGTAAAAGCCACCATAATACCCTGTTCCATAAAGCGCGTTATCATTACCAAAACCCAATCCATTGATGTCATTAGCGCTGTGATTACCAATCAAATTAGAAGAACCTGGATTTTGACTAATACTGTATAGCTGACTGAAAGTAGTCCCGTAAAGTTGCCCAGCATCATTGACGGCTATATCAGTAAAGGCGGTCCACTGTTAATAAAAGGAGTAAATACGCCTGTGGAAACATCAACTTTTCCAACTTGTCCGGCGCTAGTAGAAAGTGTTACAGCTTCTCCTGGAAGCGCAGAGATCAATATCTCTAACCCAGCAACGACTGCTCCAATAGTAACTACTGTTAAGCCTTTGTACAACTTCATAAATTCAATTCCTTGTTCGCCAAAATGGTAGAAACATTTACCTGAGTAAATACAGTGACACAATATTTACATAGATTGACCGTATTTTCAACCAAATACCTCTAAAAAATCATGAAAACAAACTTCTTGATTTATTGAGATGTATTTATATTACACCGTCTTTATATTGGGATTGCAAGAATTTTACAAACGTAATCAATCAAATCATACAGTACCTATCATCTGCGAGCAATGCGATTTTGTGGCATGGACTTAAAAGTTGAGCGATCCTCAATCATTTTTTCCGTATTAACCCAATTTGCTAGTTAATTAGTTTCTCTAAGCATCATTCCTGCTTGATAGAATAAATCGTTCATAAGCATTGATAAATTATTCTATCGACGGTTAATAAGTAATTTTTATTACATTATTTTAATTAATATATTGTTTTTTATTTAGCTACAACCATTGATATGATGACCATTGAACAACATTAACTCAGTTATTCTAAGTGTGATAATTATTGCATAATTTCTCTAACAACAAACATCTTGACGATTTCCAATTACTTTGAGTCAGTCATCAAAAATAGCATACATGGAAATTGTTTGATTAAACATATACCCTCTTAATTTTATTTCTACAGAGGATTTTATTGTTTGAGTAAATTTCAGTTTGTGCCTGAAAAATGACTGGAAACCTGGAAATGTCCTGATAATCATTTGACTTTGCACATGAACGCACAGATGCTTACCTCTGAGTCTAAATCATTGGTGCTGCGTCATTTCTCAAAAGTTTGATTAAATCGAAAGACATTTAATGCATATAAAGTTTTTATGTCAATCCCATGTATGCCAGATTTATATGCGTTTTCTTTATCTAAAAAGTAAATAATATGTGGTAAAAGAATACTTATACAGTATTTTCACTAACAAATATGCGTTTTGTTTTTGAGTGCATCCACCAAAATACACAAGATTCAGAGTATTTAGTCTGTCGGAAGTACGAGTATTTACAAAAACTTGTAGCACAGGCAATAGAACTACATCATGAGATAAAACTACATCTTCAGAAACAGAAGTTATCAGCAGATTTATTTGGAGTCGCCCAAAAAAGATTTAGCTTAAATCCACGTAAGTACTGTGAAGTAATTATGACAATTGGTGGATTGGTGCGATGACAAATTGGCGCATTGATTTTAGCGCCATAAAATCTCCAAAATTACTAAGGTGAAAATGATCTGGAAAAAATGCTGATTTTTGCTTTTTTATCAGCAGTAAATATCTGAAAATATCAATTTTGATAGGGAAGTTACCTAATTTAATCAGAATTTCATCGCATTTCTAATGCTAATTACAATATTACTTTGTAGTTTTGCAGTGATGTTTATTTTGACTGATGGTATCAAGTTTGAGACAGAAACCTAAAAAATACCTCTAGTTAAATACAGCTTACATCTGTCATTAACTACTAACTGTTGAGTCACTTAAACTCAAGCAGATAGAGTTTTTGTAGCTTTTACACAAACTGTGGTTACTACTCTATAAACTCTACGGCATAATTTATGAATGTATGATCAATGTAGATATTGTTCTGGCGAGGATAAACTTAACCATTCATTGCTCCCTCGCAACTATTTTTTATAACTGTTGAAGTTTTTGCGCCGACAAATTGCGCTTTTTATAGACAGAAAACCTTAAAACAAAGCTTTCTCACAAGAAATTTGTATAACGAATAGCTTATTTGCTGTCTAACTAGTTTTTGTTTATATGGGCGACGTTCGAGAGCGCTATTTATTCCGCTATTTATCTGCTGTCTAAGCCCTTTGAACGCAGAGTTTGAAACCTAGAAAAGTGAGGATAAAATCATCATGATTTATAAGGCCGCTGTTACCCTACCTGGACTATTGCTAGTCTTGCTGATGCAACCTGCACTGGCACAAATACCGCCAGCACCCGCACCCGCACCCGCACCCGCACCCGCACCCGCACCCGCACCAACACCCGCACCCGCACCCGCACCCGCACCCGCACCCGCACCCGCACCCGCACCCGCACCCGCGCCAGCACCCGCACCCGCGCCAGCACCCGCGCCAGCACCCGCGCCAGCACCAGCACCCGCACCAGCACCCGCACCAGCACCAGCACCAGAACCAGCACCAACTCCAAACCTAACTTTAACTCCAACTCCAACTCCAAGCCCAAGCCCAAGCCCAAGCCCAAGCCCAACCCCAACCCCAACCCCAACCCCAACCCCAACCCCAACCCCAACGCCAGGACAATCCCAACCGAATCACCAAGACAAAAACGTTGGAAACCTCATTCCTATTTCCATACAACTTGATGGAGCCAGAAGGCTAGGAGTGGGTGATACAGGCTTTTCTGGTGCAGTTTTTGTCGGAGGTGGTACCTTCTTCTCCTCCGGAGTTGAAGGGACTGTTACCCATCGCCTGTCCCAAAATATGTTCCTTTTTGGACAAGCTGTATACAACCCTACTGCTCCATCTAGCGCAATTGGAGTGGGAGGGTTGTCTAGTGGAGTTATATTGAACGCGCCTGGTGATTCTCTGCGTAACAACAGCTACGTCGGGATTTATAGCAACATCCTCGGTTTTGGAAACACTGGCGGATCTGATAATATTTTCCAGACTGCCTTTGGAAACATAGGAATCATTGGGGGACTTCAGCGTCCTGTTAGCGATAAAGTTTCTGTATTTGCTCAGGTAGAGGGGACTCAGCGGTTGTACTCTTTAGCACAGACATCTCACGGTCAAGCAGCAAGATTTTCGGGTGGAATGTCCCTTAAGCTCTCTTGTGCATCTGGAGTCGGAGTCGTAGGAGATTATACCATTGGCTCTAACCAAAACTCGGAATGGGGTGTAAAAGGAGTCTTGAACTTTGACTTCTTTGGGGCTGCTTGTGGAGTAAGACGAACTAGTGCGTCCTCTAACGTGCTAAAAGTGACTAAATATATCGTGACTCTCATCGGTACTAACCCATCTGCCGACGACATTAGAAAGATAGGACTAACTCCCCCCAATCCACACCCTGAAAAAATTCGCCTCCAGTCTCAACAATTGGTACGAGATAAAACGCAGGTTGTGGAACAACTCGTTTTTGAGGCTGTTGAGGTAGATAGTGTCCCCAACAAGATCCTCCTTGTACAAAAGTCCATATCTCCCAAGGACTTTGAGCAAGCGAAGCAGCTTGTAGCTGATTGAGAACCCAAAAAAGCGTTTGAAGAGATTCGCAACCTCCTACAGGCTGAGGAAAAAGATAAGAATTTCAATATTGAGGAGGAAGTGAAAAGGATTGCAAAGGAAAAAGGTATGGCTCTTTCTTCAGTACAAGAAGTTGGGTATCTTTTCAATTACCAAAACCAACTTCTTGGTGTAGTGGATAGTAACTTGTCGCAGCGTTTAGTTGGGAACCCGCGAGAGGTTTCTCCCGCCGAGTTGATGCTGGTTAAGGAAGTCGTCACTGAAGGTAATGCTTTTCTACCGGCTGTGGCAACAGGTTACACCACACAAGGAACAAGCACCGGGCAAGGGAGCATCGTCAATGGTAAATTGTTACCACCTGGAACGAAGATTAGAGTACCCAAGAAAAACGAGATGATCATTCTAGTTCCTAAAACACTGATGAAGTAATCACATAGAAGTAGAAGCAGGCTCAGTAGTGTTATACCATTTTATATTTTGGATTGGGAATCACCTTCTGATCCTGGCTTCTATGAATATATTTGTCTTGTCGAAATCATTTATTTGTTGGTTACTTTTTCTCCATAGGTAACCATTTAAATCTCCCCAAATTAAGTAGGTAGGCATAAAAAAGGAAACTATATTACGCAATGTAAAATAAAATTAAATTGTCTCGTAGTAAGGACTTTAGTCCTTACTACAAACCTTTAATTATTTATGCCCACTTACTTAAATGGCATAGTGAAAGTCATAGAAAAGCCCAGAAGCGGTAAGAAAAGAAAATACTAACTCAATCATATCTTGGCAAAATTTACAACCAAAATGATAAATTTTATTACAAATTTTTTCCTGGAGTTTCTGTAGTAGTTGGTTCTTCAGTCTTAGAAGGTTGGGTTTGGGGATGATTTTGATGATTTTGGTTATCGGTTGGTGGGAGTGCCTGTTTTGCTATATTTTCGGCTGCTTGTTGAAACAAAGGGGCTAATTTTTTTTGCCAATATTGAATATTAGGCAATTTTTCTGGATGTTTTTGATAATCTAGAACTTTATCCCATTGACCTTGTTCAACCGCCGTATTAATTTCATTAAATAGGGCATCAGCTTTAGCCCAATCTTGTTGCCAATGGGCAATCATTGTGGCTGTTTCTTTGAACTCAGAAGCAGCATTGCCAGGAATTGACTTCAGCAGAGCGATCGCACCCGGCAAATCCCCTGATTCATACTTCTTTTGGGCTGCTTCTAATATCTTGGCGTTATTTTCTTCCGGCTTTGATTTTTCCGATTTAGAAGTAAATGGTTGGGAATTAAATGCATTTGATTTTGCTGGTGATGGTGTCACCACATCGCTAGATTTTGGTTTAGCTTTGGGAATTGGCACAGCCGCAATCAGGCTACTATCATCTACTGTCTTAATTGCAATGTTTTTGTCTCGCAGACAAGAAACCAATTCTTGATTATTATTTATGACATCTGAATGCGCCCAAGCCAAACTTTTAGAGTTACGTTTAAGCTCTATCCAACCTCGTTTTGTCCGCTTACCTGTTACCTCAAATTTGGTGTCATCACCTACAGTTTGTACAATATTATCAGAATTAATTGAACTTGGTTCAGAACGAATATTGGAATTACCAACAACTACTGCTAAACATTTATTTTTTGCCGATGGGTCTTCACCTGTAAAACTAGCAACGAAATTTTTTACATTTGGATAGAAATTTGTCACCAAAGCCGCTGCACCACCTGCTAATAATATTCCCACTAATAGGGGTAATGGGTCAGGTCTGCTTGAATCTTGACGACTAGGTTTAGCAACTACGGGATTTACGGGTGCAACGGCAATGGTTTTTTGTGGAGATAATTGAGATGGGGATTTAGGTGGTTGGTAGCTGGTATTTTTGGCTTTTGGGGATGCTGTTCGCAAAGATGATACCGCCACAAGATTCATCGCCGCTTGAGATGCTTGCAGTGCTTCCGTGGCAGTTTGGTAGCGGTCTTTGAAATGATAACGCACCATTTTGGTCAAAACTGGGGCTAACCGCGAGTTTCCTACTAATAAATGCTCCCAGAGTATTTCTCCCGTATCGGAGTCTTCTGGCAATTTTGCTGCAGGTACTCCCGTTAGTGCTTCAATGGCAATAATTCCCAGAGAATAAATATCACTGTTGGGGCGGGGTTTACCTTGTCCTTGTTCCGTAGGCATATACCCAGGAGTGCCAATAACTACCGTGGCTGTAGGTTGTCCCCCAGCTGAGACTAACTGTGTTCGCAGTTGTTTAACGGCACCAAAATCTACTAAAACAAATTTATTATCGGACATGCGGCGGATAATATTATCCGGCTTGATGTCGCGGTGAATCACGCCTTGACTATGGACAAATTCTAGAATCCCCAACACTTCCTGCAACATTTGCAGGACTTGGCTTTCACTCCAGCGTTGACTGGGTACAAGTTCCTCACCCAGGGTAGGGCCGGGAATAAATTCTTGTACTAAGTAAAATTCTTGATTTTCGTCAAAATAAGCCAGCAGCCTGGGTATTTGGTCGTGATTACCCAAATGTTCTAAAGTTTCAGCTTCACTTTGGAACAGACGTTTCGCAGTGTCAAAAACTCTGGGGTCGGAACTGGCGGGTTTGAGGTGCTTGACAACGCAGACGGGATTCCCTGGCCGCCTAGTATCTTGGGCAATGTAGGTTTGACCAAATCCTCCCGTGGCAAGGACTCGAATTACTTGGTAACGATGGTCTAGTAACTTGCCGATCATATTCTCTCCCCAGTGTTAACACCGAATTTTTCAGATGGTAATCAATATCTCCAAATTTTCCTCCATGAAATCCGCTATCTTGAGAAAAGATTTGGAATAAAAGACAGTTTTTTAATCAACCCAGTTCCTTAATTTTTCTTTTAATATCCCCGTAGATTAGCAATGCCACCTATAATAACTAACTCAGTCGCATGGCAGCAGGCTGAACTGCTGATGCAACCTGCCTTCATTCGCGTTGTCGATAATATTCGCAAGCACTTGGATGCATCCCCCTGGACGGGAACTTACCATGATGTACTGATTTGGCCTGCTAACACCACTGATGAAACGAAAGCAATTGTCACTGGACTGTTGCAAGAGATGGAAACTGGAACACCCGCACAAGTAGACGACATTCGAGAGACTCTTGCCGGTTTGCCAATGCCCCATCCAGGATATCATCTGCGTTTGCAGCGTCAAGAGGAACATGTCAGCGTGGATTTATGGGAACTGTGTTATCAAGTATGTTTTCTTGATTACAGTCCTCAAAGAGCGAGCTGATATTGATACTAGTTTAATTGATGAAGTGGGTGAAGTGGATTGGGAGCGTTTGGAAGCTAAGACTAAGGATATGGTGGCGCTGGTGTTTGCCGGTTTACCGGAGGGGTGAAAAGTATTTGCTGGTGGTAAATATTACTATCTAGCACTCAGCCGCAGTTTAAAAGCACGGCGACAAGAAGTAATGACACAAGTCGAATTAGCCGAGAGAATTCACTCAAGTCAACCGCGTGTTGCTAAAGCAGAGAATGGTGATGCTTCAGTTTCAATTGAACTGTTGATACGTGCGATGCTGGCAACAGGTGCAACCCTTCAAGAAATTGGCAAGGTTATTGCCGAAGCTGGCTGAATTCTCTCTTTTGGACACTCATGATTGGACACATTCACCTCTTCAGAAGAATTTAGCTATTAGCCAGGGAATTTGATTTCCTGGCGGAATAAAAACTAAGTGATAAATATAGCAGAATTTTTAGCTGCGCTGTCCCTTCAGCATACTTTAGTGTTAAGATATACCGATAGTATATATACTTTGAGTATAAATAAGGAACAGGTTACTTCATGCGATCGCCGTCAAAATTTTTATCAGAAGTTTTTGCCACTTTCGATTGCTGGCAAGATGAGATTGATGGAGACAAATCGCCGTCAGAATTTTTATCAGAAGTTTTTGCGACTCTAAAATTAGCAGTGCCTTTGGGAGGTATTCAACTAGGGGAAACATCTGTGAATTTCATCAACACAGTTATGATGGGATTCTTGGGTATTGAATCCCTCGCGGCTGGTGCTTTGGGTGTGATCACCTTCTATACCCTATTGTTCATCTGTATGGGGATTATAGAGGGAGCTAGTCCCCTAGCAGCTGAAGCGTTTGGCGCAAATAAAATAGATCGCATTTCCCAACTTCTGGCTCAAGGTATCTGGCTAGTGGTGACTCTATCTTTACCAATGATGTTACTCATTTGGCATCTGGATTCTATTTTGATATTTTTGGGTCAAGAAGAACACACAGTATCTCTAACTGCAACCTATTTAAGAGTGATTGTTTGGGCTTTTCCCGCAGCAGTGGGGTTTTTCATCCTCAAAGAGATTGCTACTGCTCTCAATCGTCCCCAATTAATGAGTGCGATCGCCCTGACTAGTGTTCCTATCAATATTACCATTAACTATCTTTTACTATTTGGTCACTTAGGCTTGCCAGATCTGGGATTAGCTGGAATTGCTTGGGCTAGTACCATTGTTTTCTGGATAAATTTCTTGGGTGCTGCTACCATACTTGGTTTCCATCCTGAATTTAGAGAATACAAGCTATTTAGTTCTTTAGGGTTCAATAAAGAAGTCTTTGCTGAAGTTTGCCAAAATGGCTGGCCTATTGGTTTACAATTCGCAGCTTCTATGTTGCTGTTTACTGTCATTGCTTTGTTTAGTGGCTATATGGGAACCGCTGTGCTAGCAGCAAATGAAATTGCTGTACAAACAATAGATATAAGTTTAATTGTGCCAATTGCAACTTCTTATGCTGCTATGACGCGGGTTGGACAAAAGATTGGACAGAATGATCCCACTGGTGCAAAGAGATCAGGATTAGCAACAATTAGCATTGGTATCGCCGCCATTGGTATGATTGCTGTTGCTTTATGGTTGTTTCCAGATCGGATTACGGCGATATTTTTACAAGCAAATGCTGAAGAGAATAGTATAGTAATTAATTCTGCCATCCCTTTATTGAGAGTTGCCGCACTTTTTTTAATAGCTTACGGACTTAATATAATTGCTATGGGAATGTTGCTGGGAATCAAAGATATCGGCTTACCTTTAATAATTAACATCCTAATTCAGTGGTGTGTTGGTGTGGTAACTGGCTATCTATTTTGCTTCTATCTCAATTGGGGAAGTGTCGGTTTGTGGTTAGGGTTAACGATTGGAACTTTACTATCAACGGTGTATTTAGTTTATCGTTTTTATATTTCAATTTCTGAAATTATCCAATCTAGCGAAGATGACAAGAGTCTATCAATTAAGAATGATCAAACTCCTGTCTTAAAATAGGAATTTTTATCAGAAAAAATCGTACATTACTTTACCCTGCTTTAGGGAGCATCCCAATTTTGCCAAAATACAATTTGGAATGGGAGCATCTTGCTCCCTATAGCATTTCCTAATCATATGAGGTACATGATAGCCCCCTCCTCGCTTGCGGGGAGGGGGTTGGGGGTGGGGTTCCTGTACGTCATAACAGCCGGAAATGCTGTAATGTCCAGGAAGCGGGCTAGCCATCACTAGAAAAAAAATAAATTTATACATTTGGGATGCTCCCCTGCTTTATGGTATGGAACTTGCTTTTTAATAGATAGGGCAATGACTCTACTCCCAAATACATTGAATCTGCAAACCAGGATTTGGTAAAATTTCCAAGGCGACAACATTGAAACAGGGCGACTCTTCATCACTATGGCAACATCTGCAATTGACGCTAAAGACGCAGGATCTATCCAAGCAGCCAGAGTAGGGGTTGCTGTAGGCGATCGCTCTGGTTGGGGACGTATCCGTGTTTCCAATGATGATAGATTGCGCTTTTTACACAATCAAAGTACCAACGATTTCCAAAGTCTTCAGCCAGGGCAAGGCTGTGATACTGTGATGGTGACATCCACCGCCCGCACAATTGATTTAGTCAGTGCTTACGTTCTACAGGATGCAGTGCTGTTGCTGGTGTCGCCTAACCGCCGCGAGTTTCTGTTACAATGGCTGGATCGTTATATCTTTTTTGCTGACAAGGTGCAATTAACAGATGTAACTAATGAAACAGCAACCTTTAGCCTCATCGGACCAGAAAGTGACGCCATCATTGAAAAGTTGGGTGCTGGGGCGATTATTGGACAACCTCATGGTAATCATCAATTAGTTGACGGGGGAGTAATAGTGGCGGTGGGTAGTGGCTTGGCTTCTCCTGGATATACCTTAATTTTGCCAACGGCTGAAAAACAAAAGGTGTGGAGCCAAATTGTAGAATTAGGGGCAATAGAATTGAGCGATCGCGCTTGGGAAGTGTTGCGAATATTACAAGGACGCCCGTCCCCAGATGCGGAATTGACAGATGATTACAATCCCCTAGAAGTAGGATTATGGCAGACAATTTCTTTTAACAAAGGTTGTTATATTGGACAAGAAACCATCGCCAGGTTAAACACTTATAAAGGTGTAAAACAACAGCTTTGGGGAATTAAACTCAGTGCTACTACGGAACAAGGTGCAGTAATTACGGTTGGAGATGAAAAAATCGGCAAACTTACCAGTTACACCGAAACCGTTGATGGCTACTTTGGATTGGGTTACATTCGCACTAAAGCAGGTGGTACTGGTTTGAAAGTCCAAGTTGGAGACAGCGAGGGTGAAATAGTAGAAATCCCGTTTGTTTCTCACGACTACCCATAGTCAAAAGGATTGGAGAGTGGGTAGGGGCGGGTTTAACGAGTTTATTTGTGGGTAGACTACATTCTTCATAAACCCGCCCGTACAGGAGGCGCGGAGTTAGGAGATAGAACCTACTCTGGGGACAAATTAATAATCGTAGGGTGCGTGACGCTGCGATAAATATTGTACGCAGCTTACAAGACTAGTGGCGTCACGCACCATTCTTTAAATGCTAGACAAGCTCAAGCTAAAACTCCCTTTCAGAACCGTAGCAAAACTCATCTATCCAAGAAGCCAGACTACGAGCATTAGTAGTAGATGATAGATTAATTTGATTGGGAATGTCTTTTGCTTGCGGTATCACAGATTGATCATTTTTGGCAAATTTGCTAGCCTCGGTAAGTGATATTTGCGGTTTCCCGTTACTGGAAATCTTGATAGTCAGGGCAAGTGATGGTAGTGTTTTCGTTTGGTTGAGGACTTCAGTCGGTAATGCAGGCGATCCTCCGGCAGGAAACCTTCCCATAGGCGATCGCGGGGGTTTGTCTTGATCTAAAATCCCAGTTAGGGGTTTCTCCAGAAGTATTGTGTTAACGGAGGATTGTCGATGTTCTTTGGTGGTAACTGCTATCGATGGTACTGGTTTGCGATGGTTACGCCCACCGTAAGTATCTCGCAGCAAACCGTGAGTTAATGTAACTGACGACACAGGTTTTTTTATTGGTTGAAATCCGGATGCTGGCTGTTTGGGATGTAAAGTTTTAGCAGGAGATGCACTGGTGACTTTAGTAGCAATTTCTACTAATGGCTTTGGTGTGTCCTGAAGATAGTTATCCTCTGGATATTCTTTGGAAACTTGGTTGACATTGGTAGTATCCTGTGTTTCTATTAAACTTAACTCTTCATCGGGATTGAAGTTGAGTCCTAAAGCGGCGACTATGTTATCAGGATTATTATTTAAATCCATTAAAAAAGGCAGTATTTGATTGAACTGCTGTTCCAA
>CAVYXS010000125.1:0-27106 GCA_963772205.1 uncultured cyanobacterium | reverse complement strand
ATGTATTGCTGTCAAACCTAATATACCCCCCTGTCCCCCCCAGTGTCCATCTCAGCTACCACCTCCGCCACAAGTAATTCAGTCAACTACCACCCCTGTTCTTAATCCCAATCCCACACCAGAAAATCACTTCACAAGTCAGATTTCCAGCGTGTTAGGTATCACCAATCCTAAAACTAAAACACTAGATGATGCTAAAGAAATTGCTCGCAAAATTGAGAAAGCTACTGGTGTTAAACCTGCATTTATCTACCTTAGTTTTGTCCCTGTAGAAATTGTACCGGAGGCAAATTTAGGCGGTGCTAAATCTACTAAACAGTTGAAATCTCTACTAGAGAAAAATAGCGACGAACTAGAACTAATAGTAGTAACTGGAAAAGGTGATCCCATACGCAAACGCATTCCCGAAGCTACAAGAGCCAAAGTTTTGGCAGTAGCGCAAGAATTTCGTAACCAAATAGTTAATCCCCAAAACCGCGATACCAAGGATTACTTGCCTTCATCTGAGCAACTTTATCGCTGGATTATTACACCATTAGAAACAGATTTACAGGCGAAAGGAATCAACAATTTAGTTTTCATATCAGACATTGGTTTACGTTCAACACCAATGGCGGCACTTCATGATAGTCAGGGATTTCTGGTAGAAAAATATAGTATTGGCTTAATGCCTAGTCTCAGCTTGACTAATACCCTGTATACAGATATCAGAAAATCCCAAGTTTTAGCATTAGGTGTTTCTCAGACTACTCAAGGGCAAGAACCTTTACCCGCCGTTTCCCTGGAGTTATCTACACTCATCTCTAAACTGTGGCAAGGCAAATTATTATTAGATAAGCAAGCCACCATAGATAATCTCAAATCTATCCGCCGCCAACAGCCTTTTGGGATTATTCACATGGCCACTCATGCTGATTTTGCTACTGACGTTTTGAAAAACTCCTATATTCAACTGTGGGAAGACAAATTACGCTTAAAGCAGTTACGGCAGTTAGGGTGGAATGATCCCCAAGTGGAAATGCTTGTGCTGAGTGCTTGTAGAACAGCTTTAGGCGATGAAAAAGCAGAGATTGGATTTGCTGGTTTAGCTGTGCTAGCAGGTGTAAAAACCAGTGTTGCCAGTCTTTGGACAGTCAATGATGCTGGTACAGCAGCGTTGATGACAAAATTTTATGAGAATTTGAAAACCGCTCCTATCAAAGCCGAAGCTCTCAGACTTGCTCAGGTTGCTATGGCTAAAGGACAGATTTATGTAAAAAATGGTCAAATTGAAGGTTTGGGAGCCGTCGGAAACTTACCTTTGCCTATAAACAACCTTGATGAAGGTGATACTTCACTCACCCATCCTTATTATTGGGCAGCATTCACAATGGTGGGTAATCCTTGGTAATTTGAACCTCCAAAGCCGTAGTTAGGACTTTAGTCCTAAAAAAGCGATAAATCCCTCACTACATATAGCGGTTATCGGTTGAGTTCAATACACTCGTAAGGGCACAGCAGTGCCGTGCCCCTACACGCGACGATATAATTTTGTATTGCATCCAACTGAGAACGGCTATACCAAGCATTATTTGTATGACTGACTACTACGGGAGCATCCCAATTTTGCCAAAATACAATTTGTAATGGGAGCATCTTGCTCCCTAATGTCCAGGAAGCGGGCTAGAAGCCCGCACTACAAAAAAATAAATTTACACATTTGGGATGCTCCCGACTACTACTACTTTGTCAAGTTAGTATTGGGCTGCTTTTGCTTATTCTAATATATACAATATAGTTACACCAGTTTACAGATAAATAGATCACGCGGTAGGGGCGCAGGCTGTTCGCCCTAGGAATATCTGTGGTTTAATTAACTAAAAATTGCTGTAACTTGAACAAGTTTGATCTTCAGGTTAGTAAATAATGTATCAAACAGATCCGCCACTCCCAGCGAAAGAAACATTACCGACAATGTATGATCTTCCTAGCGAAGATCCGGAGGAACCAGGGTTGCCAGATCAATTTCATTTATTTCAACCACAATTATTAGCAGAAACATTCCGTCCTCCTCATTATCCTAGCGAGGAAATATTTACAGCTAGTGATCTGAATCTTTATTATGATTCTCGCCATCCACTGTGGCATAAACGCCCAGATTGGTTTGCGGTTTTGGGTGTTCCTTATCTTTATGAAAATAGAGATTTGCGTTTAAGTTATGTAGTCTGGCAAGAAGCTGTTAATCCTTATATTGTCGTTGAGTTACTGTCACCAGGAACGCAAAAAGAAGATTTAGGTCAGACATTGCGAGATATAGAAAAACCTCCTGGTAAATGGGAAGTTTACGAGAAGATTTTAAGAATACCCTATTACGCCATATTTGACCGTTATAAATCTGAATTTAGGATGTTTCAATTGACAGGCGATCGCTATGTCGAAATTTGTAAGGATTCAGCTTTGAATTCTAATAACCGATTTTGGATTCCCGGCTTAGAATTAGGCTTAGGAGTATGGGAAGGTAGTTATAAAAATGTCCAAATGCCTTGGTTACGTTGGTATGACCAAAATGGTAATTGGATGTTAACTCCCGAAGAACAAGAAAGACAAAAAGCTGAACAAGAAAGACAAAAAGCTGAACAAGAAAGACAAAAAGCTGAACAAGAAAGACAAAAAATAGAAAGATTAATTGCACAATTGCGTGCGCTGGGTGTTGAACCTGATTTAGAGGATGTTTGAAAAGTTAACCCTTGTAGAGACGTTACATGTAACGTCTCTACATTCGTGAACCGAGCAGTATTGACTCCCAACAAACCACGTCAAAAGTTGGGTTGCAATACTGCGATCATTTTTTTGTTTCCAGAGGGACTAAAGAGGGTAATAGCGGCTGTTCTACTACCTTATCCAGGTTTACTGATTTCAATAAATCTGCCCAATATTTCTGAACTTCAGGATCATTGGGGCGATCGCGGCGTAAATTAGCAATAATACTCAGTGAATTTTCCCAAAATCCAGCTGTTGCATAAATAATCGCCTGATCTAAAGGTTTGGTTGTCTGCTGTATCTGATCGGCAAGATTTTCGTCTTGCAAGCGTTCTATTTTACCTTTTAGTAATCCATCTTTATCACGACTGTGAAGATCGCAAATAATTGAAAAATCCCAACTATATTGTTTACCTGTGTTTAATGATGGTTGATCTGTAGGTATAGTTACACTCACAATACCCGGTTGTCCCACAGGTTTAAAACTTTGTTTATACAAGGGTTTAGTAGTTGCATCATCCCGCAAAACAAATTCCAGTGCTTGTACTTGTTGAGCTGTTTGCGGAATGTAGAAAAAGAATGTGGGATGCTCTGCTGTGGTTAGTTGCGCTTCTTTGCTTGCGGGTATTAAAGGAACAGCAGACTCTGTATTCAAGAAGCAGCCTCCCCTGGTTGCACCTCCTTGTGTCCTACCTGGTTTCCCCACCGGCACAAAGCCAATCAAACCAGAGCGTCGCTGATAACTAGTGACATTCCTAATTGCTGCTGTGGCATACTGATCGTTAGGACGTAGTTGTAATGCTTGCTGGAAATATCCTAAAGCTCGTTTATAGTTTCTCCGTCTAGTTTCTGTATAACCAAGACGCATATATTGGTTATAATTTGAACTTTTTTGTGCTACTTTAACAACCTGATCGTAAGCCAAAACCTTTGTCTGACTGATAAATGCTAAGGGTTGACAGACTAAGCCGGCAAGCAGACCAACTGTCAAAAATTTAAATTTGATAGGATACATATAAAATAGAGTCTTCATCATAACAGAAATATTGTTGGTTATGGGGTCTACACCTTTTTTGTGATTTCCTACGCGCCACGCTAAGTATAATACGTAATCTTTGGTTTTTATGTTCCCCTGCCTAAGAAGAATAATAAAGATCAACAATCCAGATGCCAACCCCTTGCCTTTAAGGTAAAATACTTCCATTGCCACGAAGATAGTATCAAAAAATACCTATTTGGGTAACAAAGTGTGAAGATTGAAATGTTTGCAAATTTGAGAAATTTCTTCAAACAGCCAGCAATTATTTCGAGTGCGATCGCCACTGTTTTACTGCTGGGTATTCAGAAATTGGGAGTTTTAGAATCGCTAGAATTGAAAGCCTATGACCAAATGATGCAAATGCGTGCTGATGTTGGTCCAGATTCTCGTCTGTTAATTGTTGCTATCACTGAACAGGATCTGAAAAAATGGAACTGGCCTCTATCAGGTGAAGTTCTAGATCGTGTCTTAGGTAAACTGGAAGAATATGAACCCCGCGCCATTGGTCTAGATATTTTTCGTGACTTACCAGTAGAGCCTGGCCATAACATCCTACTCAAACGCCTACAACAAAGTGATATCATCATTCCCATCTGCAAACATGCTGATGGGACAAATAAAGATCCGGGAACACCACCCCCCAAGGGGATTGAAAAAGAACGAGTAGGATTTAGCGATATTGTAGAAGACAGTGATGGCATCATTCGGCGGAATCTTTTATCAGTAAGCTCAGACGCTGCTGACTCTTGTCAAAGTATTTCTTCTTTTGGCTTGCAGTTAGCACTCCGATACCTAGCAGTCGGAGGTATCCAACCACAATTTACCCCTAATCGGGAACTCCAACTACGTAATGTTGTTTTGAAACCTCTAAAAAGTAATGATGGAGGTTATCAGAAAGCAGATACAAATGGCTACCAAATCCTGCTTAATTACCGTTCTTCCGGTCAAATCGCCCAGAAAGTGACGGTGACAGATGTGCTTTCTGGTAAAATTAAACCAGAATGGGTAAAAGACCGGATAGTTTTGATTGGTTCCACAGCTAGCAGTTTAAAAGATATTTTTAATACACCATATACCAGCGGCAAGTCAGATAATTCTGGCAAAATGGCGGGAATAGAGATTCATGCCCACAGTATTAGTCAGATTCTGAGTGCTGTTTTGAACAAACAGCCTTTGTTTTGGTTTTTACCTGAGTGGGGTGAAATTCTGTGGATCTGGGGATGGAGTTTAGTTGGAGGCTTGTTGGTATGGCGCATTCAGCATCCACTAGCTTTGGGCCTAACAGGGGGAACAGCGCTGTTGCTGCTATTTGGCGGCAATTTTTTCATTTTTACCCAAGCAGGATGGTTCCCGGTAGTCACACCCGCGTTGGGGTTAGTAATTGCAGCCGGGAGTACCCTGGCTTATAGCGCTTATCAGAGCAAACAAGAACAAGCAAAAATATTACAACGGGTTCAAGAGCAACAAGAATTAATTGCTAGGTTACAAGCCTTGGCTGGAAATGACGCAACTGTTGCGTCAGGGATGAATAGCATTGGTGAGGAAATTCCACTGAATACAATCCTCAAGAACCGCTATAAAATAGTTGAACGTTTGGGGGCTGGTGGATTTAGCAATACCTATATAGCGCAAGATATCCAAACTGTTGGTCAACCTCAGTGTGTGGTGAAACAATTGCGACCACCCAGCCAAGAAACCGAATATTTGAATATCCTCAGGCGTTTATTTAAAACAGAAGCAGAAATATTGGCAATTTTGGGTAAGCATCCCCAGATTCCCGAATTGATTGCTTCTTTTGAAGAAAATCGCCAATTTTCTATAGTGCAAGAATTGATTGTTGGACACCCGCTCAATAAAGAGTTAGTCCCCGGTAGGCGCCTGACACAGACTGAAGTTGTGGATATACTTAAGGAAGTTTTGCAGGTGCTGGTTTTTGTTCACAGCTATGGTGTCATCCATCGAGATATCAAACCTGGTAACTTGATTCGCCGGGAATCTGATGGACATATTGTGTTAATTGACTTTGGCGCTGTGAAGCAAATTCAACCCCAGCAGCCAGAGAGTCAAACGATCGCAATTGGTACTCCTAGTTATGCACCTACTGAGCAAATGAGTGGCTTACCAAAATTAAATAGTGATATTTATGCTTTGGGAATGCTGGGAATACAGGCTTTAACAGGGGTAAACCCTAGAGGCTTTGCACGAGATATAACTACTGGTGTCATAATTATCGAAGTTCAACCCCGCACAGATCCACAAACTTGGCAAAATTGGCGCGAGTTAACTCAGGCTACGAGCGAATTTGCTACTGTCTTAGATAAGATGGTTCATCTCGACTTTACACAAAGGTATCAGTCCGCGATCGAGGTTTTCAATATTTTGGAAAATCTTTAGATTCGTTGAGATCAATTAATCCACTTAGCCCAAATCCTTGATTTTTCGTAACTATGCATCAGTCCTGCAAGAGTTAAGATATGGGAAGACCTGCAAAACTTAGATAGAGCATCTCGACTTTGAAAATTGAGAAATCTGTTAAGTTTTGAAACCCAGGGTCACAAATTATTAAATGCTGTATGTGTCAATCATTGGTTAGCCCCAATGATGTTTAGGTAAAGTATTGTGTTGAATATTCATAGCGCTTAGTATTAAGCATAACTGCGTATTTCATAAATACGCCTCTGTTTAGGAAAATACAACAGGGTGAGGCGTTGCGAGGACTGGTATCCGCAAACGTTATCCATTGGCTGCTGAATCATGGCTTCAAAAAAATTAAACATTTTTCGCTCTGTATAGTTTTATGCTGTTCAGCAGAGTGGAAGTATTGAGTTGCAAAAAGCAGGTTAAGCTATGGCAATAAATTTTTCTCTCCGAAAAGCAAAAAAAGACTGGCACAATTTAAGTGGGTTAGATATCCAAAATTTTTGTCAGATACAAGCTGCACAATTAACCAGTCAGCATCCAATTTTTTGCGCTCGGTTTGTCTATCATGATTTTTTCTTTCAAGCTCACCAAGAAGTTATCAATTATGCACAAAATCAAACTGCGTTTTCTCCCAAAACTTTAGCTTATTTAAGATCTGAAGAATGGATTACAGATTTTCCAGTTGCTTTTGATTTACATGAATTTAGACTAAAAGATTCTCAGTCAATTTGTTACATTTGCCCCATTGGTTATAAAAATCAAAAACCAGAATATATTCAGATAATTGCTCACGAACCGCTAGCTGTTGATTTGCAAAAATCTGTGCAACAATCTGCTATGCTATTGAGCAAATATGCAGATATATATTTAGTCTGTGGCAGACAAAAATCAGAAATTCAACTATTGGAAGACATTCTCCATCGAGTTGGTCATCAATTGCGAAATTCTTTAGGTTTAATTGGACTATATGCACATAATTTGTACTTAGGTTTACAGGAAAAAAACTTGCAGGAGCAAGCAAAAATCATCCGAGAAAGCATTGAAGATTTAGATAATAATCTGACTGATATGCTATCTTGCGGTCAAGGAGCAAAATTAAGGGTAAGCCTGCAAGATTTAAGAAGTTTAGTGGTGGAAAGTGTCACATGTTTACAGCCTTTGATTAATCAGAAACAACTGAAAATAATTCTTCCGGATACATCGACGACTTTGGCTATAGATCGCTTACAAATTAAGCAAGTATTTGACAATTTATTCAGTAATGCAGTGCATTTTAGTCCTAATTGTGGAACTATTACCTGTCGTTGGCAAATTTTTCAAAATGAAGTCATAATTAAAATTTTAGACCAGGGGATAGGACTCTCTCAAGAGGATATTCAAAAAATATTTACCCCTTTTTATTCTCGTCGTCCAGGAGGTACTGGACTAGGTTTAACGATTGCAAAAAAAATCGTTTTAGACCATCAAGGAAGCCTTTGGGCACAAAATTTATCAGAAGGTGGAGCCTTATTTTCCTTAATTCTACCGCGACCAATGAATATTTAGGAAATGTCAATATGGTTAATGGTGGAAAACTTTCAGTTTTGCTTGTAGATGACGAAGAACGCTTTCGCCAAGGAATACGCACTCTCCTGAGTTTTTATAGTATTAATTTTGCGGTAACTGTAGAGATTGTGGGTGAAACAGATTGTGTCAATCAACTTTTACAACTGGTAAATCAGAAATCTCCAGATTTAATCTTGTTGGATTTGCAATTGACGCAAAGTGATGGAATTACAGCTTTGGTACGTCTTAAAGAAACTGCTTATAGTGGCAAAGTTTTGGTATTATCAGGGCATCAAGAAGATGAATGGATTTTTCGAGCAATGCAAGCTGGAGCCTCAGGTTATGTGTTTAAGAATCGTTTGGCGACTCAACTATGTGAAGCTATTAATACTGTGACAAAATCAGAAATTTATTTACCTTCAGAAGTTGCTAGTCGATTTTTTCGATTTTTTCAAGCTTATTCCGACTTGGCTTTGAGGGCTTGTCATCAGCTACACTTGACAGAAAGGGAACAAGAAGTTTTATACTGGTTAGCCCAAGGTGCTTCTAATGAAGAAATTGCCAAGCATTTATATGTAACAGTTGCTACCATTAAGGCTCATCTGACTAGTATTTTTGACAAATTGAAGGTTACTAGCCGTACTCAAGCTATTGTAACTGCCATTAAGTTAGGACTAGTTAAAGCTTAAGACGAAAATCAGCAATATTGCAGTATTATTTAATTGACAAAACGCTTGATATATGTCTTCATTTGATACTTTTTACCGAGAATATTCTTGCTCCTATAATTCTCCTTTAAGTTGCGATCGCCCCTGGCAAACCTCCCAGGAAATCAAAGGCGCTCGGTTTTGTTTGGAATGTGGTTTTCCGGCTACTTTATCACCAGAAGCACAAATTAAAGGGAATGCCAGTATTTATCAAGTAAATAATTATTTAGGAGTACGGGGTAATGGTCGCTTATACTCAGGTATGCAACTTAAAGATCAACAACCTGTAGTGATTAAAGAATATCTTCTACCCAATCGTTCTTTTAATGATCAAGAAAGTCTACAACGCAAAGAGACTTTTAAACGGGTGGGAGGAGTGAATTTAGCAGATAGTAGAATCCAAAATTTTCGTTTGGCTAATACTGTAGATGCTATTGCTGATGAAAAAGGCGAACGCTGCTATTTAATTACTAAAGAGATACCATCATCGACGACTTTAAGCGAATATCTGCAAGAAAACGGTGCAATGACAGCCCCTCAGGTACGCGAATTTCTTAATCAAGCTTTACAAACCCTAGAGTTTCTCCACAGCCAAAAACTGCGCTTTCCCTCCAACCAAATTCAGCAAGGGCTAGCCCACGGTAACATCAATTTAGATAGCATATTAATTCAACTAGAAAATAATCAACAATTTTATATATATCTTTGTGATTTAGCTATCTGGGAAAACTTATTTATTCCCCCAGCTATTCCCCAACCTGCGCCTGCTCGGCGCGATCAAGATTTAGAGTCATTAGGATTAGTCGCCTTTTATTTATGGGTAGGACGAACAACAAATTTTACTACCAATCAACCTCTAGATCCTAGAGATAATCCACAATGTGCCGAATACCGATAATCATTTAAAACCATTTCTTTTGCGCTTAATAGGACTGGGTACACCTTTTGCTAGTGCTGAGGCGGCTCGCCAAGCGCTGCTCCAAATGCCTAAAGAAAGTCAAGTTAGTAGTGTCACGCAATTTGTTCGGAATGAAGACACACAAAAAAGTTTCAAAAATCGCTTAATTTGGCTAGGACTTTTAGCTTTGATATTACTTGGTGGCGGAATTTGGTATTATTTTTGGGGGCGTAATCCTAAAAGTGATCCCGAATTATATACAATTTGGGCGAAACTCCTGATGAATTTCTCCGTCGTAGAAAATATTCCTAGCGGGAAATTTACCTACACAGGAGAAAAAGCGAGTACATGGAGCTATATTTTAACACAACCAGTGGATGACAACAAGCCGTTAAAAGATATCTTGACTAAACCCAAACCAGATGCACAAGCCATATTTAACTATGAGCCAGTTTTGTCACAAAATGAACAAAATCCTCTTCAAAGTATAGTAGAAGTACAAACAGATAAGAAAGATTTTGCAATCACGAGTTTGGCTGATGACATCACAGATAAACTAGAGAAAAAGCAGGTGGCTTATGATGGTTTACTTGTGTATGTTGATTTTAGTAAACAAGGCTCAGTTCTGGCTAATGGGCTTGGGGGAAAAATTAGTCTTGAGCAATTACGTCAAATTTTTACCAAAAAAATCACCAATTGGCAGCAGATAGATGCCAAATTACCAAATATTGATATTAAACCTTATGCGCCCACAGAACCTGAAGCTATTCGGAAATTTCAAGAAATAGTTCTCAAAAACGATCCGCAAGCCAAAGCTGACTTTGAAGCTGTATCGAAAGTTGAGACATCAAAAATCCAGAACCAGATACGCACAGAGATTCTAGCAGGACAAACACCTGGAATTATCAGTTTTGGAATTTTGAGTAAAACTTGGGCGCAGTGTAGTGGCTATCCTCTAGCTATAATTGATGGCGACAAACAACAGAGTCAACCTCTATTTCAACGGCGTGAACGACGCTCAATCAAACCCTCAGATAACATCTGCCAACATGATGACTATTTTTTTGATGTGAAAACTTTCCAAGGCTACCCCTTGGGATACCCTGTGTATGTCGTTTACCCCAAAGATAACAGCCGCCCGCGGGCGGGTTCTACATTTTCTGAGCTACTAACTACTCGTCAGGGCCAGTGTTTACTTAGTAAGGTAGGACTTGTCCCTTTACAACCTATACCTGATGATATAAATTCCTATGCCTGCAAATCGGTGCCCTAATCCCACTTGTGAATATTTTAACCGCGCCCTACCCAATAATGCTAAGGTTTGTCCTTGGTGTTCTACTCCTTTAGGTCCTGCGATTCCGTCTACACCATCTAAGCCAAATCCACCACTACCAAATCCACCACCACCTATTTACCCACAACCAACTCAACCACAATCAATTCCACAGCCACCAATAATCAATCAACCTACTTACCAACCCCCTGTTGAATATTCACCACCTCCTTTTGATCCAACACAATATCAGCAAAAGCCTCAGCCTCAATATGTACAACCGACACCGCCAATCTATCCGCCACCCCCTCCCAGACTACCACTCCTGAAATTAATTCATACTTCAGGTAGAGAATTTCAATGGTCTGGGGAACGAGGTTATATTGGTCGTCGGGGTCAAAATCCGCCGTTTATCCCAGAGGTTGATCTCACTGGTATTCCCAATGAGGGAATACTTTCACGTCGCCATGCGAGTATTCAGTGGGACTGGCAGCAAAATGCCTACATAATTGTTGATATGAGTACAAATGGTATTTATTTAAATGGCAATCCTTTGAGTCCTGGTGTGCAATATCGCCTGCTGAATGGGGATTCATTGCAATTTGGTCAGGATAATTTGGTGCGGTTTACGGCATATATTATGTAAGCTCAAGTTCGGGTTGAAAACGCACCAGGAACCCTGAGTATTGCGAAATTTAATTCTTTCTCTAGGAATCGCACAAAGCCTCTAACAGCAAGCGAGAAGGGCTGGGGTGACGGCTCCCCGCCCCTACAGTTGGGGGTAATTTTAAATCCCCAACCTTTGGTAAACTTGCTCTAAATGCAAAAGATGTTGCTGTGGATCAAAACACACCTCAATCTCTGCTGGTGACAGCTTTTGGGTAACACGAGGATCTTGACTAATTAAGTCGCGGAAATTGCCTTCTGGCTTGTTCCAAGCAGTGTGAGCGCTTTGTTGGACGATCGCATAAGCTTCCTCGCGGTTACTTCCCTTTGCGACTAAAGCCAGTAGCACTTTCTGACTGAAGACAACGCCGCCGTAGCAGTTGAGATTTCGTTCCATGTTTTCCGGATAAACCAGCAGGTTTTTCACCAATTCGGTCATTTCCTTTAACATAAAATGGGTCAAAATGCAAGCATCTGGTAAAATTACCCGTTCTACAGAACTGTGGGAAATATCTCTCTCGTGCCACAGGGCAACGTTTTCTAAAGCCGCACCAGCATGACTTCTGACAAGTCGCGCCATACCCGTTAGGCGTTCCGAACGGATGGGATTACGCTTGTGGGGCATTGCGGAAGAGCCTTTTTGACCTTTGGCGAAGAATTCTTCAACTTCGAGAACGTCTGTTTTTTGCAGATTGCGAATTTCCACAGAAAAGCGTTCAATAGAGGCCGCAACTAAAGCTAATTGTTGCACATAGTCGGCGTGGCGATCGCGAGAAATAACTTGTGTTGATGCTGTATCTGGTTTGAGTCCGAGTTTTTCACAGGCGATCGCTTCTACCCGTGGTTCAATATTGGCATAAGTGCCAACCGCACCAGAAATCTTACCCACAGCAATTGTTTGGCGCAGTATCTGCAACCGTTCTTGGTGTCGCAACACTTCTGCTAACCACCCAGCTAACTTAAAACCAAAGGTGATCGGTTCAGCATGAATACCGTGGGAACGTCCAATCATCACGGTATGGCGATGTTCTGTTGCCTTTTGGCGAATCGCCTCAATCAAATCTTGCAGACGTTGCAACAATATATCCAAACTGGCTACCAATTGCAATCCTAAAGCCGTATCTAAGACATCCGAACTAGTTAAACCCAGATGAATATAGCGTCCTGCATCACCTACATATTCATTGACATTTGTCAAGAAAGCAATGACATCGTGGCGGACTTCAGCCTCAATTTCTAGCACCCGCTTTGGGTCAAAATTCGCCTTTGCTTTAATTTCCTCAACCGCCCAAGATGGAATGTAACCCAGTTCAGCTTGCGCCTCGCAAACAGCAATTTCCACTTGCAGCCAGGTTTTTAGCTTATAGGCTTCACTCCAAAGATTACCCATTTCGGGCAAGGTATAACGCTCAATCACAGTCCGCCACACAATACAACCGTCATATTTTACATTTTAATTAGGGAACTCCAAATAAAAAAATCAATCTGTAGTTAACAGTTAACTGATGGTTGTGCCTATTATTACATAATGATAACTAAAGTTTTGACTAACGCTTTAGGGCTTTGTATATAGCATTTTCCAGTCTAGTGAGGTACATCATAGCCCTACCCCTGTTAAGGTGTACCAACAAAGTACTAATCGTCAGCCTAATTTTACGTTGTGTCCACAACCCTGAAACCAAAAATTGAGCGCAAATATTATTTTTCGCTGTGAAATTTTTATCGGTGCAAAGCGGAAACACTAATTAAATCGTTAGTATAAATGTTCATCTTAACAGGGGTAATCATACCCAGCCCTTTCAATGCGTTCATATGTACTACCATTTTTTAGGATGAAACCCTCATTCTTGCGTTACCGTCAAATTAAATTTTTTAGTGATCCATACAAATTGACGAGATTCGCAGATAAAAAACGGTCAATATATCGCCGATCAAATTGTTCGTTTTTTTGAAGATTTCCCATAAGCCTTATTTTTAGGGGGTTAATTGGACATATTTTTTGGTCACAAAATTTAGTACAATTGTTCGCGTTGAAAGGGCTGGGTAATCATACCCCCCTCCTCGCTTGCGGGGAGGGGGTTGGGGGTGGGGTTCTTGTAAATCATTCAACTGAGAACCACTAGACTATTTTTGTCTTCTTTTTTTTAAGCGTTTAGCCTGATGAAAATACGGATTTAGCCGATTAATGAAACTAGAAGATGGCTTTTTTTGAGTAGATTCGTTCTCAATCACAGAATTAACAGGAGTATTATTCAGAGGTACAGCATGTTTAGTTGGGACTATTCGGGTACCATATCTTCTAGCATAAACCTGGGTAAACTCAGCACCAAAAAATAGAATCTGAGCAGCATAGTAAACCCAAGCCAAAATAACCACCAGTGAACCAGCAGCACCGTAGGTTGAACCAAAACTACTGTTACCTAGATACTGTCCTAACAAAAACTTACCGATAGAAAATAATAAAGAAGTGATAGCAGAACCAATTAAAACATCACTCCAAGTAAGTTTAGCATCTGGTAAAACTTTAAAAATCAGACCAAATAGCACCGTAGTAATCGAAAAAGACAGGATCACATTAATCAAGCGCCAAATAAAATCAATTCCTGGTAGGACGTTGCTAAAGTATGTCACCACTGCAGTCAACGCAGCACTAATTACTAAAGACACTAGCAGTAAAAAGCCAATTCCTAAAACCATTGCGAATGACAAAAATCGTTGGCGAATGATATTAATAACGCCGCGTCCAGGTTTTGGTTTGACTTCCCAAATTGTATTTAGGGCATCTTGCAACTCCGCAAATAGACCAGTGGCACCCAATAGCAGAAGTACAATACTAATGATAGAGGCGATAGTTCCTGTATGTGGCTGGCTAGCATTTTTGATCGCTATTTCGATAAACTGTGCGCCATCTGTGCCGACTAAACCCTGAATTTGTCCGAAAATTTGGCCTTTAGCGGCTTCGGAGCCAAATACTGCACCTGCGATCGCAATCACAATAATTAACAAAGGTGCAATAGAAAAAATCGTGTAATATGCTAATGCAGCCGCTAACCGTGAGGCTTTATCTTCACTCCATTCTTTAAATGTCTCCTGAAAAAGCTGCCAAATCGCCTGCAAATTCATTTAACGAGTCTCCATCTAGGATATCCGTTTACTCCTGATATATTTGATACTAATTTCCTAGTTGGCGACATCTTCCTCAAGATATTTTTGCAGTCTCCTTCAGGAGGATTTTATCTGTTATGTAGTGTCGATAATTGCCGATAGTAATATTAAATCATTGTTGAAAATTCATAATTGATAATTTAGGTATGTATTTAAACAATTTTTTATTATAAAATATGAATTAATAACTATTAATTATATTTAAAACTTATAGCATTCCTAAATAATTTTTGTTGGCGTATGATGCGTCAAACTGAAAATATTGAAAACATCTCAATTGTCTGATTTTCCGACACACCCGAAAAATTGCAGATTTTTTTAATTGTCAGTCCCTAATTAGATTTTGGACAAATGAGTCCAATCAATACACCTTGAGCCAGGAAAGAAACTAAATGTATGTTTTAATACTAGTAATACTATTTAAGTATATTGATATACTATTGTAATAAAGAACATAAAAATTTGTATTCAGTCAGAACATGCCAAACACCGATCTTGCCTCATTACAACCTGGTCAAATGGGCACAATTGTACATCTGCATACTGAACCAGGTTTGCACCAACGCCTTCTAGCACTTGGTTTCCGCACTGGAAGACAAGTTTTGATGATTCGGCGTGGGTGGCTTTCTGGCCCGCTTCATGTCCGCATTGGCACAACTGAAGTGATGCTACGTCGTCGGGAAGCTAGGGAAGTAGGGATTACTGATGTGTCTACAGGAGCCTCACTGTGAAGCAGATTGCTGTTTTGGGAATGCCAAATACTGGCAAATCTACATTTTTTAACGGCTTGACTGGCGCTAATGCTGGTATAGCTAACTGGCCAGGCATTACAGTAGATCTGATGATGGCGAAAGTCAAACTTGGTGAGGAAGAAGCCGAGCTGATAGACTTACCGGGGATTTACGATTTACGCGGTTTTTCGGAAGATGAAGCAGTAGTGCGGCGGTTTTTGGCCAATGCGCCAGTGCATTTAGTGCTAATAATTCTGAATGCAACTCAACTAGACCGCCAAATTAGTCTGGCATTACAGGTGAAGTATTTACATCTACCAGCAGTACTATTACTGAACATGGCAGACGAATTACCAAAATTTGGCGTAAAAATCGAGCCTGATAAAATAGCCGAGCATTTGGGAATGCCAGTATTGCTAATGAGTGCTAAGTATGGTATGGGTCATGATCAAGCTTTAAGTGCGATCGCTCACACCCTCAAGCAACAAGATCAGCCAATAACTCTGGGTTCTGTGGAAGCTCATTTAGTTTCCGAAAGCCAAATTACAGCAGAAATGGCGACTTTATTGCAGGAGGCGGTTTACACTCCAGCACAACTTCCCGAAAGCTTGACAACACGCTTAGATAGAATCCTATTGCATCCGGTGTTTGGCTTGCCGATTTTTTTTGCGGCCATGTTGTTGATGTTCCAGATAGTATATGCGCTGGGAACACCTTTGCAAGATTTACTCGGTAATGCACTTGATAAGTTTAAAGGTGCAGTATTAGAACCAGTTTTAGCAAATTTCCCGCCGTTATTCAAGGGTTTCTTAATCAACGGTCTTTATGATGGACTGGGGACAGTAGTGACGATTATCCCAGTGATTTTCTTATTTTTCTTCTGCATGGCAATTGTCGAAAACAGTGGCTACTTGTCTCGCTCGGCATTTTTGATGGATGCTTTGATGGAGCGACTGGGTTTAGATGGTCGCTCATTTGTCATGTCGCTGATGGGGTTTGGTTGTAATGTACCAGCAATTATGGGTACAAGGGTGATACGTTCCCCAGGTTTGCGAATGCTGTCGATGCTGGTAATTCCCTTTTCTTTGTGTGCGGCGCGACTGAATGTATTTATCTTTATGACCACAGCTTTATTTACTGCCCAAATAGCACCTGTAGTCTTATTTAGTTTGTATCTATTTAGCTTTGTAGCGGCCATTCTGACGGCAGCTTTGTTTAAAGGTAAGTATCCAAATCAAGAGCCATTGGTATTAGAGTTACCACCTTACCGCTTTCCTACAATTAAGCAAATGATATTGCGTGCTTGGAGCGAAGTCAAGCATTTTTGGCGGTGGTCAAATCGATTTATTATCTTTGGGGTAGTAGCGATTTGGTTGTTAAACAACTTACCACCTGGTGTACCACCTGCAAGTCCCCACACTTTATCAGGGATGATTGGCAAAGCCGCAGAACCACTGTTAGCACCTATAGGGATTAACGCTCACTTGGTTGTGGCTTTGATATTCGGTTTTATTGCTAAAGAAATTGTTTTAGGTGGTTTAGCGGTGATTTATGGCAAATCTCAGGGTGCAGATTTAATGGGTGCGATCGCTCATCAAATAGACTGGGTACAGGCTTATAGTTTTATGTTGTTTACCCTACTTTACGTCCCTTGTTTGTCAACCGTTGCTGTCCTCAAAAGTGAATCCAAAAGTCTTAAATTTGCCATGATCTCCGTGGCTTGGTCTGTTGCTTTGGCTTGGGTAACAAGTTTTATTTTCTACCAAGGTGCGCGATTATTGAGATTTTGATAGATATGCACAAATTATTTCTGTATTGTTGGTGAAATGACTGAAATATCAGGCAATACACTTGGTGTTAATGATAGAAACCCACAAAATTCATCGGCGTTTATCGGCAGTTAATTATCCTTAAAATGCTTCCCATTCAGATGAAGTACAAAATTATATCACGCTGTGTAGGGGCACGGCACTGCCGTGCCCTTACCGATGTACCTCACGCTTGTCGATAAACGCTATAACATCAAACGTATTGGAACATAAAGTATTCGCTTACCAAGTATTTCTGTAAAACCTAATCCAACTCCCGGCGTCCTTCCAAAGCCCTTGCTAGCGTCACCTCGTCAGCGTACTCCAAATCTCCACCCACAGGCAAACCAAAGGCAATCCGCGTCACCTTGGTAAAAGGTTTCAGTAGCTGACCGACATATAGTGTAGTGGTTTCCCCTTCCACACTCGGACTAATTGCCAAAATGACCTCTTGAGGTTTTTGCTGACTCACCCGCCTAACTAAAGCTTGGATGGTCAACTGTTCTGGGCCAATACCATCCATAGGGGAAATTACCCCACCCAAAACGTGATATTTACCTTTATACTCGCGGGTTTTTTCCAGCGCAATCACATCACGCGAATCTGCAACTATGCAGATAGTGCTGTTGTCGCGGTTAGGGTTGCGGCAGATTTCACAAACAGGTTCAGCCGATAGGTGATAGCAAACAGAACACAAACCTATTTGTTTTTTAGCATCAATCAGGGCTTGTGCTAAAGCCTCTACTTCGGCTTCTGGGCGCTTCAAAATATGCAAAGCTAGGCGCTGGGCTGATTTGGGACCAACTCCCGGTAGACGTTGCAATTGCTCAATTAACCGTGCTAAAGGGCGTGCGTAAACCGTTGTCTTGCCTCCAGTGTGTTCTCACCTTAACTATGATGACATTCTTGGGGCGTTTTGGAGCGGTGATTTGGCTGCTTGAGGGTGAAGCGGTAGATAAAAAGCTTGTACCTTTTTTGTTTTGCAGCCAAAAAAACCGCCCTCCGTAAGAAGGGCGGTTTTTTATTTATAGAGGTTTGATGAATCGCACCTCTAAGTTAGATTTCGATTAACCGTTGATTGCAGGAGCGCTCAACGCAACAGGAGCAACTTCACCAGCAGCCAAGTCTAAGGGGAAGTTGTGAGCGTTACGCTCGTGCATTACTTCCATACCTAGGTTAGCGCGGTTGATTACGTCTGCCCAAGTAGCGATAACGCGACCTTGAGAATCAATTACTGATTGGTTGAAGTTGAAACCGTTCAAGTTGAAAGCCATTGTGCTGATACCCAAAGCGGTAAACCAGATACCGATTACAGGCCAAGCAGCTAAGAAGAAGTGCAGTGAACGGCTGTTGTTGAAAGAAGCGTATTGGAAGATTAAGCGACCGAAGTAACCGTGGGCTGCAACGATGTTGTAGGTTTCTTCTTCTTGACCGAATTTGTAACCGTAGTTTTGAGATTCGGTTTCGGTGGTTTCACGAACCAAGGAGGAAGTTACCAAAGAACCGTGCATTGCAGAGAACAAGGAACCGCCGAATACACCAGCCACACCTAACATGTGGAAGGGGTGCATCAAGAATGTTGTGTTCTGCTTGGAACACAATCATGAAGTTGAAGGTTCCAGAGATACCCAAAGGCATACCATCAGAGAATGAACCTTGACCCAATTGGGTAAATCAAGAATACTGCGGTAGCTGCTGCTACAGGTGCGAGAATGCTACGCAAATCCAAGGACGCATACCCAAGCGGTAAGACAATTCCCACTCACGACCGAGGTAGCAAAATACGCCGATTAAGAAGTGGAAAACTACCAATTGGTAAGGACCACCGTTGTACAACCACTCATCTAAGGAAGCTGCTTCCCAAATTGGGTAGAAGTGTAAACCGATCGCGTTGGAGGAAGGAACAACTGCACCAGAGATGATGTTGTTTCCGTAAATCAAAGAACCTGCAACTGGTTCACGGATACCATCAATGTCTACTGGAGGAGCAGCGATGAAGGCGATTATGAAGCAGGCGGTTGCAGCTAGTAAGGTGGGGATCATCAATACTCCGAACCAACCAATGTATAAGGCGGTTATTGGTGCTGGTGATCCAGTTAGCAAACTGCTCCCATACGTTGGCGCTTTGGCGCTGTTGTAAGGTTGCGGTCATTGTTTTATAAGTGCGGAATGTGTTTATGATATCGGGTCGCGTTTTTGCTTCCCTGTATATAACATTAAGACGGATATTAAAAAATGTAAAGCAATATTAAGTAAATTAAACTTATGACACTGATATGTTTTTGTTATCAATGAAACCGGACTAGTACCATTGGTTTGTAGTTGCGCTTTAGCGCTATTAATTAGACCTCTTGCAAAAGTCCCCTAATACCCCACCCCCAACCCGCTTGCGGGGAGGGGAGACTTTGACGTAAGTCGAAGGCGGGGTGGGGTTCTTTGGTTTGATTTATGCAAGAGGTCTATTATCGAGTGTGCTAAAGCGCAACTACCAACGGAATCAACCAGGAGGCCAAGCCAAATGGCGTCCTCCCAGAATATGTAAATGTAAATGGTAGACAGTTTGACCGCCATCAGCACCAGTATTGATGACAACGCGATAACCGTTTTCCAGTCCAGCTTTTTCGGCAACACGCTTGACAGTTAACAACAGATGCCCTAGAAGAGCATGATCCTGAGGTTCGGCGTCAGCGAGTTTAGCAATAGGCTGTTTGGGAATAACCAGGATATGTACAGGCGCTTGTGGGTTGACATCTTTAAACGCCAACGCCAAATCATCTTCATAAACGATATCCGCCGGAATTTCCCGACGAATGATTTTGCTGAAAATTGTCTCTGTAGTTTCACTCATGCGGATTTACTTACTCATCTGCTAGAGATTCTAAAGGTTTACTCTTAAAGAAGAAATGCTTGCCAGAGTCTGGAGTGCTGCAATTGTGGGTATTGATGCTGTCAAAGTCGGCGTGGAAGTCGATGTATCAGGGGGATTACCGGGAATTGTCTTGTTAGGACTCCCAGATAGTGCGGTTCAGGAATCCAAAGAACGAGTCAAAGCAACCCTAAAAAATGCTGGTTTTGCTTTTCCGATGCGGAAAATTGTGATTAACCTAACTCCAGCCGATTTACGTAAAGAAGGCCCCAGTTTCGATTTACCAATCAGTGTGGGTATTTTAGCGGCTTCTGAGCAAGTTAGCGCTGATTTGTTGGGAGATTATCTATTTTTAGGTGAAGTCTCCTTAGATGGCAGTTTACGCCCAGTGGCGGGAGTTTTACCTATCGCTGCTACTGCTCAAAAAATGGGAATTGCTGGTTTAGTGGTACCGGTGGATAATGCCCAAGAAGCGGCGGTAGTAGAAGGATTGGCTGTTTATGGCTGCAAAAATTTATTTGAAGTAGCTGATTTATTAAATAATCCAGGGCGTTACAAACCTGTGGACATAGATGATTCTGCACAGACATTACATACAACATCTTTACATTTTAGTGGTGCAGATTTGCAGGATGTGAAAGGACAAGCTCATGGCCGTCGCGCCTTAGAAATTGCAGCAGTCCGGCTAAGAGTTCACCCTGACCAGATTCATGCATGGCAGGAATTCTTCTCCCAACAGCCCGACTTAAGGTCGCTTCCTGAACTGATGGGCGATGCCACGCTGGGGCCGGGGCGCTGCGTACTGGAAACGGAATTGGGCTCGACCGACCTGACCCTCGAAACTCAACTCAAAGAAATCGAACAAGGATTTTTTGATTTACTGGCCCAGAGACCCAAAGAGCAGTGACGTGTGACAAGCGAGGGAATCGTCGATGGGAGGGCGTCGGTCATCAGCCATGGCGTTAAGAGGTCATACCGAAAAATTGGAAATCGGCGGCCTGAAAAGCTCCTCTCGGTGCGATCGGCAATCGAAAATCGGCAATCTTCCTGACCACGGATGTTGCATGAGCAACCCTTCACTTCTCTCCCCCTACTTCCGGCGCTTAGAGAGTCTCTCAACGGCGCGTTGGTATGGCCGAGTCACAAAAGCGGTGGGACATATTGTGGAGTCGGAGGGGCCGTTCTGTTCCCTCGGCGAATGTTGCGAGATTCTTGGACCCACCGGCGAGCCCCACGCGGGAGAGGTGGTGGGTTTCCGTGGCAGCAGCGTTCTCTCGATGCCCTTAGAGCGGCCAAGCGGCATTCGCTATGGGGACCGCATTGCTACCTGGGGGGCCAAGCCGACCCTGCGGGTGGGGGAAGAGTTGCTGGGCCGCGTAATAGATGGCGCGGGCAAGCCATTGGATTCCCGGCCGGGTTACTCGGCGCGTGAGGACTGGCCGCTGCACGCTCTTGGGCCCTTGCCGCTGGACCGTCGCTCGATTCGTGACCCTTTGGGCTGCGGGGTGCGCGCTATCGACGCTTTTCTTACCTGCGGCCGTGGGCAAAGAGTAGGCGTTTTCGGGGGCAGCGGGGTGGGAAAGAGCACGCTGATCGGCTTAATGGCCCGCGGAAGCGCCGCCGATGTGACGGTTATGGCGCTGGTAGGGGAGCGTGGCCGTGAAGTTCGCGAGTTCCTGGAAGGAACCCTGGGGGAAGAAGGCAGACGGCGCTCGGTGGTGGTGGTGTCAACGTCAGACCAATCGCCTCTGTTGCGAATCCGTGCAGCGCTCGTGGCGACGACCGTCTCCGAATACTTCGCCATGAAGGGAAAAAATGTCCTGTTGGTCGTCGATTCCTTGACGCGCTTTGCCATGGCCCAACGTGAAATCGGTTTAGCAGCCGGCGAGCCTCCAACGGCAAAGGGGTATACTCCTTCGGTATTTACCTTGCTGGCGCAACTTATTGAACGTGCGGGGCACTTTAACGGTGGGAGCATCACTGCCTTTTATACCGTGCTCATGGAAGGGGATGACCAGCAGGACCCGCTGGTGGATGCCGTCCGAGCCCTGCTTGACGGTCACATTGTCCTTGATCGCCACCTCAGCACCCAAAACCACTATCCTCCCATCTCCGTTCTGGACAGCCTGAGCCGGTTAATGCCGGCGGTTTGCAAACCTGAGCACCTGGAAAAGGCGCGCCGGCTGCGAAAACTCCTGGCGGCGTACGCCGCCTCAGAAGACTTGATTCGGGTGGGCGCCTATCAAAAGGGTCTTGACCCCGTTTTGGACCAAGCTATCGAGGTGATGCCGGCGTTAAGCAAATTCCTTCAACAGCGGGGGGATGAAAAAACACCCCTGAACAATACCCTGGCGGCTCTCGTGGCGCTGCCCGGGTGAAGCATTTTGGATTTTAGATTTTGGATTTACGGAAACCCCGTACGCGCGCCGGTTCGACTGATATTAGCAGCCTGAAGTCTAAAATCTTAAGGCTCCTTAGGGAGTGGCAGGAGCGTGGGGTCCCCAATCCAAAATGGTTTTTCCCCATGCCCTTTCGCTTTTCTTTACAAGCCGTGCTCCGTTGCCGCGAGAGTTTCGAGCGTCGCGAGCGCCAGCGCCTCGAGGCCATCACCCGCGAGGTGTTTAAGGCGCAACAACAGCGGGAGCAAGCTAAACTGGATCGGGCCAATGCCATGGCGCAGATGCAGAAGAAGCTCCGCCAGGGCATGACGGCCGCGGAAATGCAATTTGAGCTGGCGTGCGACCGGGCGCGCACGCGGCGAATCACCGCGTGGATCGGCCAGGTTACCAAGCTGGAGGACTTGCGCCGCCGTCAAATCGAGATTTTTCGCAAAGCCCAGCAGCAGCGCAAAATTCTGGAGAACCTCCGTGACCGCCATCTTGCCGCTTACCAACTGGATCAAGCCCGGCGAACGCAGCAGCAGATGGATGATAGGTTTCTCATCACCCACGCCAGGCACTTTTCCAGCCCGTAGCTGCCCCATGAGTATCGGTTGCGATTGCATTCCGGGGCGCGTCGGCGTATGTTAGGGGTCGTGTAAATATTAAAAACGAAATATCCGATTGGGTGCGGTATGGTGTATTTTGCCGACCGCGCAAACAAGGAGAACAATTATGCCAAAACAAGGAAGGGTCGCCGATACCATCCAGTTCATCAAAGGCCTCAACGTGGTGGGCCCTGGCCAGGACTTGGGTAACCCGATTGGCGAGTGGCTGGAAGAACTCACGATTTCGCCCGCGGTAGACCAGGCGATGTCGCAGGGAACCGCCGGCACGGAGCAGACCCGCAAATACCGCCGGGCGATGACCCTGATCCTCTGTGCCCTCAACAATGTTCCCCCGACACGGGCGCAGCAGATGGTGGCCCAATATTCCGACGCCAATCTGCCCACGGCCCTGGGAACCATGTTCGCCGACGTGCAACGGGTGGCCGCGCCGCTGCGACTCAATCCGCAGTTGACACAGTTGCAGCTCCAGCCCGCGACGTTTCTGGCGGCGAACCGGATCAAGATCGGAAAAGGCACGGCGACGACCTCGGGCACCATGGCGTTCGAGTTCTCCTGGGATTCACGCTCAGGCTTCTACTTGATGGAACCTCCGGTGGCGTGGCACCACTACCTGCATGTGACTTTTCAGGGCTTCAACATCGCGGTGACCACCTTCCGCAACATAGCGGGCAATTTGGCGCAAATTCCCGCCGCCGTCGTGCAAGGCAGTAATATGGGACTGACCACGCAACTCAGCGGCTGTACGATTTTCTACAGTGTGACGGGAGGCCACTTGCGCGTCACGCACATCTGGCCCGAGCACCCGGACGTCGTCAGGGCCAATCTCCCGGGAGCCCTCACCGCTCAGGCGGCACTGCCGGTCGGAGCGCTCCTGGCGCTGCGGATCGCCCATGAGGGAAGCTTCGCTGCCCCCCTAATCGGCGGAACCGAGGGCATCTTCGGCATGGTGGCCGACCCGGCCGATGTGGGGTTGCGGACCGTCGGTCCGAACAATATCCGCATGCACGGCTATTCCGACACCCTCGGCAACGCCTATTTCATCGCTGTGCAGATTGGCGGCAACTGGCATCTCTTTGGCCAGCAGAACGATCCCCGCAATCCTCAAGGTGGTGTCAGCAACTTTCAACAGCTTTATCCTTAAGAATACGGGTCAAATCCTTGTTGACAGCTTATTACGTGCGTGTTAATTTTTCACATTTGGAAGCAGGGCGGCTTCACACATCTGCTTAATGATAGACTCCTTTTGACCAGGCTTTGCTCGGGGGGAGGCTGATTTTCTGTCAGCCGCGTGCAAGCGATGGAGGATGTTAATTCCGCACAGCCCGGAGAGCTAAGTAATCAAGCCGCCCTGGAACTCTATCCTGCAAGATGCTACACACCTGTCGTAACTCAACCCAAGCGCGCTAACCGCATAAAGGAATGGGGCAATTCGCCCTTATTTCATCCGCGGCAACTCCTCTTGATGGACTCGCCGGGGATTTGTCAATCCTTGAACCTTGCAATCGGGCAGGCTGGCGCAGGGCGAGCATGGCCCTGCGATCCTGGTGCGATGAGATGACGTAAATCGCCGCGCTGAGCTCGCTCTGGGCCACCCGCCGAAGGGTCGGTAATGTCTCAGTTTGAAAATGGAGCGGAGCGTTTACTTCGCCATATGGCGGCGTAAAGCCGCCTCTACGTCAAACTGAGACACTACCGGATTCCAGAAATGCTTGACGGTAGAACTTCACTTGCGTATCATCAGAGACAGTATGGCTCAACTTCTTGCTCAATATTGTTGTTGCCCTGCGCCCTGCGCAGGGTGTTGCCGGTTGCACTGTATTTAGCCGGCCCCACGAAAGTTGAGCGAGAGCTTTCCGAGATCTCCACTGTTAAGATTTCTTCCGTTTCTTCTCTCCTCTCGTAGGCCGGCCCAAGCAGTCTGTCCGCTGACCTATTGCTGGACGCGGCTGGGTGGAATCGCCCAGCCTTGATCCAACTGCCGTCTTGTCAATGAACGGTAAATAACCAGGGCATACAAAAAAACAAAATCCAAGGGGCGAACCGGTCCTCCGGATGCCCCTATACCTACACAGGAGAGTACAATGCGAGAGCAGTTCATCAATTCAAAATTCCCCAATTCCAAGCCTGCGCCCGGACGAGGGAGCGGCACCTATCACGTGCGTGTGCGGGGGCGTTTCGTGGTTTGCCTCCCGATCTTGCTGCTGGCGATATCCCTGGCGGCGTCGCCAGGCTCGGGCGCAAGGTGAGGCCTCCATTTCCGGGTCGGTCACCGATGCCACCGGCAGCGCCATCCCTCACGCCACCATCAGGATTATCAACACGGAGAAGGGCGCCGTTCGCACCATCCTCACCGACGGCGCGGGCCGATATGAAGCTCCTCTGCTTGCCGTGGGTCATACGAGGTTTCCGCCGAAAAGGCCGGCTTCAACACGGCGAAGCAGCAGTGTCTCGCTGGTGCTGGGACAACACGCCAATGTCGATTTGACGCTCTCCGTCGCAGGAATCCACCAAACGGTTCAGGTGGAAGCGGCGCGTTCGCGCCCGATGTGACCAACGCCGATGTATCGGGACTGGTCAACGAGCGCCAGGTGAAGGACCTGCCGCTGAATGGCCGGAGCTACGACCAACTGCTGACGCTGAATCCCGGCGTCATTAACTACACGTCGCAGCGGGCCGGCGGCGTCGGCACGTCGAACTCGGTCGTCGGCAATATGTTTGCGGTTTCGGGCCGCCGCCCGCAGGAGAATCTCTACCTCCTGAACGGCGTGGAATTCACCAGCGCGTCGGAGGTCAACAACACACCGGGAGGGACGAGCGGGCAACTTCTGGGCGTGGACGCGGTGCGGGAATTCGCCGTCGTCAAGGACACCTACGGCGCCGAATACGGGAAACGCCCCGGCGCCCAGATCAATATCGTCACCGCCTCCGGCTCGAACCAGTTGCACGGCAACGCCTATGAGTTCCTGCGCAACAGCGCCCTGGACGCGCGGAATTTCTTCGACTCAGGCGCAAATTCCCAACTTCGAGCGCAATGAGTTCGGCGGATCGCTGGGCGGGCCGATCAAGAAGGACAAGACATTCTTGTTCGCCAACTACGAAGGCTACCGCCAGGTTCTCGGTCTGAGCGATGTGACGCTCGTGCCGGACGCCACTTCACGGGCGGCTGCCGTGGCCAGCATTCAACCGTTGCTGGGCTTGTGGCCCGTGGCCAATGGGCCGGAACTGCTCACCTCGACGGGGGCGAACAGTGGAATCGCCAAGGCATTCAGCAATCCCCTTCAGCATATCCGCGAGGATTTTGGCACGGCGCGCCTGGACCAGACTCTCTCCGATAAAGATTCCTTCGCGGGCGTTTACACCGTGGACGACAGCGGAGCCAATTCGCCGACGACCAATCCGTTGAGCCTCACCGATGTTTTCTTGCGCGAGCAGGTGGCGAGCGTGAGCGAAACCCACGTCTTTTCCCCCAACTTTCTCAACAAGGCGACATTCGGATTCTCCCGCGGGGGCTTCTATTTCAACAGCGGAGTCACCGGGTCGGCTGCCGCCGTGCCGGGCGGCTGGATCCACGCGGGCCAACCCGTTGGCGCCGTCGTGATTGGCGGCGGCACCACGCTGAACGGCGCATCGCAGCTCACCAACGGCGGCACCAACGCGGGAAGCAACCTCTCGGCGGCGCGCAACCTGTTCACGGCCACCGATCAGGTCAGCATCACCCATGGCATCCACTTGATCACCGTGGGCGCATGGTTCGAGCGGCTGCAATCGAACAGCAGTTTGCTGAATGACCAGTACGGACAAGCTTCGTTTTCCAACCTGCCGGGCTTCCTGGCCGGCACCGTGAGCACGTACACCTACGCCCCGTCCTCTACGCCGCTCTCCTGGCGTTCGCTGGAAGGCGCATATTTTGCCGAGGACGCCATCAAACTGCGGCCGAGCCTCGAACTTCGTCTGGGTTTCCGGGGAGAGTTTACGAATGGCTGGAATGAGGCCTACGGACGCGCGGCGAATTATGTCTTGGGCTCGAATGGAGTGATCTTGACGCCAGCCGGTGATCGGCAACTCGGTGTTCTCCGTGAATAACGCCAAGTTCCTTCCGGCGCCCCGCGTGAGTCTGGCGTGGTCCCCTTTCGCCTCGAAGAAAACCGTAATCCGCGCCGGGGGTGGCCTCTATTACGCGCTGAATGACGCTCTGGATTACCGCCTGGACCAGGCCGCTCCCTTCAATACCGTCTATGCGG
>CAVYXS010000124.1:0-5570 GCA_963772205.1 uncultured cyanobacterium | reverse complement strand
TTAGTCGCTCACTACAAAAGCAGAAAAGATATGCTTGGTGGAGAAAAGTATTAAGAAAACTGGGAATAGTTGTTAAACCACCAATTCAGGAACGGAGTTTTTCTAAATCAGGAAACTCTAGTTCCTCGTTAATCAACCGCAGACAATTTTTGCAGTGGCTTGGTTGGGGAGGAAGCGGTTTAGTGACAGCAGTGGTGGCTGATTCGATTACGAAAAATACTAATACTAATACTAATACTAATACTAATACTAATACTAATACTAATACTAATACTAATACTAATACTAATACTAATACTAATACTAATACTAATACTAATACTAATACTAATACTAATACTAATACTAATACCTTACCCGATTCTAGTCCGACTTCTTTAAAAAGTTTTCAGTTTGAAATAGTCAGAGTCAACGCACAAGGAAATATTACCAATAGAGACACAAGTCAAGCAAAATCTTTTATGGAAGATTTGGGGAATGGCGTCAATTTGGAAATGGTGGCGATTCCTGGTGGTGATTTTATGATGGGTTCACCAGATGGGGAGCCGATAATAGAGAAAAATGAAGGGCCACAGCGTCAAGTAAAAGTTCCTGGGTTTTTCATGGGTAGATATGAAGTTACCCAAGCGCAATATCAAGCAATTATGGGGACTAATCCTTCTAATTTTTTAGGGAAGAAACGACCTGTAGAACAAGTGAGTTGGATTGATGCGGTGCAATTCTGTCAAAAGTTAAGTCAGAAGACAGGACGTACCTACAGACTACCTAGTGAAGCGGAATGGGAATATGCTTGTCGTGCGAGAACAATTACACCGTTTTATTTTGGGAAAACGATTAACACTGATTTAGTTAACTACAATGGGAATGATATTAATAATATTTACGCCTCTGGACCCAGTAAATATCGTAAAGAAACAACTCCAGTAGGCATTTTTCCACCCAACGCCTTTGGTTTATTCGATATGCATGGCAATGTTTTGGAGTGGTGTCAAGATTCCAATCATGAGAATTACAAGGGGGGCGCACCGGAAGATGGTAGTGCGTGGGTTCAATGACAATCAATCTCGGATGCTGCGTGGTGGTTCTTGGTTAAGCAAACCAGATCAGTGTCGCAGTGGGTTCCGTGGCTGGGGTTCCCCCGACTACCGCAACTACGTTATCGGTTTTCGCGTTGTGTGTGTGGGTGCGGCCGCGTAGCTTGCTTCCCGCAGGGTGCGCTCTTTTGTGCCAGAGTCGGCAGATGTGAATGCGTCGAGCGTGCATTAGAAGAGTCCAACCCTTGTTCCTGTAATGTCGGTGAGAGAGCGCTGCAGGAGGGTTTGCCTCCGTAGGCGACTGCGTAGCTTGGTACTCGCTCTGCGAGTACCCGAAGGGTGACGATATCCAAAAATAAAACTGGTTTGGGTAGCTTGGTAAGTGTAAACCAAACAGTTGCCCAACTCTACAAATAAATTATAATTGCTGTTGTGGTGACGAAATCACCCTTGCTACTGAAAGTAGTTGATCACTAATGCAAATTTGCTCCTAGAAGTTTGATTGCCACTAAGAAACTTTTGAATTTTGCTGATTTAACTTATATGCTAGTTTCTGCCAACTTTTGGCAGTCACACCAAAATAATCCTTTGCTCTTTGGAAAGAATCGAAGTTTCGTTGCAGCCATCCTGGTGTATATATACCCTGACGAGCCAACTTATCTTCTATGCCTGCCGATACAAGTAGAAACTCTAGACGTTCAACAATCAGGACTTTTTTACTAGAAAGACCACGTAGAGTATTAATGGAATAGCGGTTTTCAGTCCCTTTTACTTGGGGGATACCAAAAGCAAGATTACTTTCATCATTAAAGTAAAGTCTGACCAGTATTAGTTCTTTAAAATTATGCAAATGAATATTACAGTAGTCAACAGCATCAGTTAATTGAATCAGTTCTGAATTATAACCAACACTTTGGATAATACGCTTAACGACATTGCAAGCATCAAGCTTTTTTTGAGTAGTAATAATTTGTCCCAGCCATTGGTTGCCCACAACTTTTTTCCGAGTTATGCTAGATGTATTGTTTTGATTTAGCTGACCCTGTAGATTCTGAATCTCAGCTTTCATTGAAGCAATTTTTTGTTGATACATTTCATCAGCAATCTGAGCGCCACGAACAAGATATTCTTGATTTAGCATCTCCAGCAAAGCTTGGCGCATTTCTTTAGCACTGGCAAAGCGAGATTGAGGAAAAGGTTGTATGGCTTTAGCAATCCAATTGAAGAGGTCGGAGCTAATAAAAGACTCTGCCCATTCCAAATCAGCTTCAAAGTTATCGTCAAAATCTAAGGTGTGTGGCGGTCTTGCTGTAGTTAAGAACAGCATAACCATTCCTACTGCATATAGGTCACTTTGAAAAAATGCTTTTCCTAATTGCTGTTCAATTGGACAGTAACCAATCGTTCCGGCTACTGTTCCTGTTTGCTGTAAATTATTTTGATCTAATTGCTTGACTAAACCAAAGTCAATTAACACTGGTTTTTCATCGCCTTCTCGCAAAATGATATTTTGTGGTTTTATATCTCGATGAATTATGCCTTGCTCATGAATATGCTCTAATATTTCCAACAAAGAAACGATGATTCCAGAAGCTTGATGCTCTGAGAATACATATTCTTCTTTAAATAGTTGAATCATAAGATCCATGAGTGTACGACCGCGCACTAACTCCTGAATTATGTAAAAATTACCTTCATAATCAAAATAATCAAAAAGGGAAGGAACTTGCCCATGAGAAATACCTAACTTTTGCAGGGCAATTGCTTCCTGTTCAAAGCGTTGAATCAAATTTTGATCTTCTTGATAATCACCAGTCATTTTTTGGCATTTGGCTACAAACTGAGTAACGATATTAGCCGTTAAGCTTTTAACGATGAAGGTAGCTCCAAAACCTCCTTCACCTAACTTATCAACTACTTCATATTTGTTAGCTAATCTATAACCTTTATTGATTTCTTCTAAATTACGACGTTGATAGCTACTTGATATTTTATTAACAGTAATTACCCGATTTTGAATATGAGAGGGAGAAGACTTTGGTATTGTAGATTTTCTTTGAGATAAAATTTTTTCATATTCATTTTCTAAGTTAAATACACTATTACAACGAGTTTGACGTTGGTTGTATTCGCTAACAAAATTATTATATTGAATTGCAGTAATTTTAGCATTAATGATGGAATTATTATAATGAATTTCAATTATGATTTTATCAATATATGTCTCTTGAATTTCTTTATAGTAAACTTTCTTTTTGGTTACGCGGTCTACTTCGCGCCTAGTTCTAGTTGCATATATTTTCTGCCTTTCAATTGAATGAAATTCTTTACTTTTAGTGGTTCCGTCACTTAAAATCATTTCATAAGCATTAAAATTAATAAAGTCTGATCGGTTACGATCTATATCAAAGTAATCAAGTTTATATAGTTGATTAGCCCTTTGTCTCGCATTTTCTAAAAGCTTTGCTATTTCGTTGCGCTTTTCTTCATAAATTTCATCTTCGGTACGCAATTTCTTAGCGTTTTCTCTCATGACATAACCTATGATACCTCCACCAGCACCTGTTAAAAAGCCAAAAACAGATAATGTAGGTATTCTTGCTAAAATACCGATAAATAATATTAAACATCCACCACTAATTCCGACTAGCACTATCTTGTTAGCTTTAGCTTTAGCTTCTATGTATTGACTCATGATAAAATCTAGTTAATTTGTTTTGCTCAGTAAACCAAAAAGTTTTTTAGAAATCTTAGCATCTGGACACTTTAAATAAATCGTTTCTGATAGGTGATTCTTATTTTTTTGCTTGGATTGGGGTGATCGCTTTCCTAATGATTAGGCAAATCATCATCTATCGTAGTTTGAATGACAATACCGCCAAACCGAGCTTCATCAGCCCAACATTTTACCCCATCAATGTAGCAAATATGACTTTGGTATTTCTCTTTAGTTTCTGTGATAATTGCCTCAAATCCTCCACTAATTGAGGTATTAAAGAAACTCAACTTTCGTCCCTGAGTATCACTTGCTTTGCTATAACAACTATGGCAAACTGCCCGTGGATATCTTGTAAAGTGTCGAACTGGTGTCGAACAGATCGGGCAAGAATGAAATTCACTATTACTCATATATATTTTGAATTGAAAAAATTCCATGTTTGACAACGAGAGTATTGAAGTAAACTTTGTGATGACAATGAGGACAGACAGCGCTTGAACATCGGTCTAGATACTCTTGATCAAAGTCATCGAGATCCAAATTGACTGAGCCTCTATACCAGTCTTTATACTGGCGATCGCACTTTGGACAGTGCACAATTACATTTTCTATGGGCATGGTCATAGGTTTTCTCCTGATGCTTTTGCATAGCTTGTTGCTAGAGTGGACATCTGCTCAAATTTGCGGATGCCTTCAATGATGCGGTAATATTTGGGGTTGCCTTGAAATAGCCAGTATGTCATAAGATTTACTTAAAATATTTAAATTCCAGGGATTCTACATAAAATATTTCTTGTAATCAAGCTTTCAAATTGCATTTGTAAAGCTTGAGCAGTTACTGGGTCATTAAGTAATACACCAGCTTCGATATTGCGCTCGTGAGCCGCTTCTGTAAAATTGGCAGAGGTCACAAGCACACGCTCCTTATCTACAACAACACACTTGGCGTGTAAACAAGCTTTTGATTCCACACCCACCATTAGCGATCGCGGATCGTGAAATACTTCAGGTAGTCTTTTTCCTGGCCAAATATCTTGGCGAAAAGTACTGGCAAACTCCCGTAGTAAACTAGATGTTAGTACTTCGCTGTTGTGTGGTCGATTAACGTTAAGAAACATTCGCACATTTAATTCTGGGTTTAAATCCATTCGTTGTGCCAGCACCATAAATAACTCTCGCGCTTTTTGTTTTTTATCAATAGCAAAGCTAGAAATTAAAACACTGGTTTTGGCAGTGCTAAACAACTCACGCACAACAACAGCAGTGTCACGACTTTGAGAACCTGCGATTTCTGGGCCAGTCCAAACTAAGTCAATGCGATCGCTCACAGCTTGAGATGTACTTCGTTCCTCTGCCAAAAGCCGCAGCGTATAAGCAATATGCTGAGAATGTACACCCATAACATTGAGGCGGTTAAGTTCATCAACAATGTCTCGATTCAAAGCTGCTGGGATGTAGTTCGCTACATTCGATGTGGAAAAGGGTGAGGAAAGTCTGCCAGTTTCCAAAGCAACTGCCAAATTAACGAGGGCTGGACGGCTCAGGTGGAGAAAAGCCATCATACTCTCATATCCTCAAAGAATTCTGCCCCTGGGCCTTCAACAGTAGCTACAACTAAAGCCCTGTCAAGAAATTCATTGCGGCGTTCGCAAGATGTTTCAGCAATGAGTAAACATCCGTGACAAGCAGCACCATGTAAAAACCTATCTTCTTGTTCGGCATCTGGTTGATGCTGGGCGCAAACTGGATCGTTAGAACAAAGCCTCCCCATCTCCAGTGCAACATCCAAATGGTATTCAATCCGGTTTCCTACTTGT
>CAVYXS010000123.1:0-11069 GCA_963772205.1 uncultured cyanobacterium | reverse complement strand
ATTGAGTTGTGAGTTGTTACCGTTAAACAGGGAAGTAATGGCGTAATGGGCAGCTACTTGCTTGAAACCAACTTGAGCAGTCAGCACCTGTTGGCGGTAAATTTCAGCACCATGCTTGAAGTCATCGATATTACTGGGGGCTAAAGCTAGGCGCTTGAGGAAACCTTTTTCCAACTGCACACCCGCCACATCTCCCGCCAGTTCCAATGCATGGGCGGCGTAACGCAGAATTTGCGTTCCCTCTGGGCGGGATAGTTCTTCAAAAAACCAGCCGCAACTGGTGAACATCAGCAAAGCATGACGCTGCATTTCCAACAGGCGCAAAGCGTCTACTTGTTCAGCCGCTGTCAGTTTGTGGGTTTGATGACGGGATAGAAAACGGCTAACATTGGCAGAAGAGCGATCGCGAACCACCTGAATATACTCATCTCTTGCTAACCAAGGATCGCGGAATAACTGCCTACCATGTTGATCATATACATCTATAAGTTGATCCCGGAGCCAATTTAGGGCATTCCGCAAGGGGCGGCGCTATTTTTGATGCCAAACACCGCCTTCACCACCACAACCACAGTCATCTTGCCATCTATCTACACCGTGGGCACAACTCCAGGCTGTGATGGACTTCAATTCGACTTCCCAACTGGGGGTATTTAAGCTGAGGTAGTGGGCAAAGTTCGTTACAGTCCAACCGTGATCTGGAAACTCACCAATAAAGGCATAGGCTAAAGTTTTCTCGGTGCCTTTCTTATGGTGTCCAAAGGTTTCTCCATCCGTCGCCACAGAAATCAATTGCGCTGGACGGTGATCCCCACGCACTCGCAGCCCCAATGCGTCCTGCAAAGTGATGGGAATTATAAACAACATCACTAAAACCCATATCCCGCGAGATCGGACCATCGTAGAAGAAGATATCGATGTAGGGTAATTCTGCATTGCTGTCGGCGAGGGATGCACCGTTGTTGCTGGCGATCGTATTTAGGGGTGAAGATGCAATGCTGAGGGTTGACTTTAAATAACAACGATAGGGGCGTGTGGGATCAATCTGATTACCGCCGACTTCGTTCCATTCCGGGTGGGGATCATCTTGGCTGGGTAGGGGACGACAACGCTGTGCTTGAGACGGTGCAAGGATAATAAAGCGAATCCCTTCCGTAACTAGAGCTTCCAGAGTGGCATAGTCTACGGCGGTTTCTGCTAGCCACATACCTTCGGGATCACGGCCAAAGCGGGAACGGAAATCTTCTACACCCCAGCGAATTTGGGTGTATTTGTCGCGTTCGTTTGCCAGAGGCATGATGATGTGATTGTATACTTGGGCGATCGCATTCCCATGACCTTGCAAACGCTGGGAACTATTGGCATCAGCCTCCAAAATCCGCTGATAAACCTCCACATCGTAGCGTTCTAGCCACGACATCAGCGTCGGACCGATGTTAAAGCTCATATACTCGTAATTATTCACGATCTCCACCACTTCGCCCCGGTCATTCAACACCCTGGCAAAGGCATTCTGGCGATAGCATTCCCAATGAATTCGCTCATTCCAATCATGGAAAGGCGCAGCACTCGGCTGACGTTCAATCGCGTCCAGATAAGGGTTTTCCCTTGGTGGCTGGTAAAAATGACCATGTACAGTTACGTACACACCCGTTGCCGTTGTCAGGGGATCGGTTTTTTGAGTGTGTTGAGGATCGTGGTGTGACGTGAATGTAAAGCCAGAGCTAGCTGGCAGTTCAGCAGCAGATGTCATGTATTTTTTCCAAAATCAAAAAAAACTTGCAGTTGCGCCAAAAATACTGCCCATACACCTTTCTACAGCGGCTTGAACAGAAAATCCGGTAGAGACTACAACTATGGTATACAAGGAAAGTAGCAAGAAGGCGGTTTCAGTATCATGGGAAATCTGCGTTATCGCACAGCCTTTTACCGGAAGGGATCAAATCACCAGCCATTGAACAACGCCCCAGTTAGGAAGTTTTTTCGTTAGCAGTCCCATAAATTTAATTGTCTTTTAATATATTAAACCGCATTTTTGGGGTATCTTTTCCTGCATAATTCATAATTTTGCTACAAAAGATTGCTCAAGCTACGTAAATCGCAATCTTATTTTACATATCAATAGGTGCTAGTAGTCCGCGAAGTCAAGAATGCTTGGTTTGTAGTGAGCGCTTCAGCGCTCAAATCAAGGACTAAAGTCCTGACTACGAACTTATTCACCCATCAAAGTTAGTGTGGTGGACTACTAGGGGCTAGGAAAGTATTTTTTATGGCCAATGACGCCACATGCTTTCCGACGCAAGGCGACAGGAACGCAGTGGCTCCCCAATGCCCTGTTTGGCCAATGCCCCTAAAGCGTTAAGAGTATCCTAGAATCTGGTTGCAGAATCCTTATCTATTCGATTCATCATAGGCTTTGGTGAATGATCCCCTTAACTCAAGGTGACAAATGTCAGTCAAAAATATAGTTTTTCTCGTTCTGTTACTGTTTATCCCGGTTTCCTTAGCTGCCCATTTTTTGGAGTGGGGAGAATTGATAGTTTTCATCACGGCGGGATTAGCGATTTTGCCCTTAGCCGCCTGGATGGGTACAGCTACAGAAGAAATTGCTGTAGTGGTGGGCCCTTCCTTGGGAGGGTTATTAAATGCTACCTTTGGCAATGCTACGGAACTAATCATCGCCCTAGTGGCTTTAAACGCTGGTTTAGTCGATGTAGTCAAAGCCAGCATTACGGGATCGATTATTGGTAACTTACTACTGGTGATGGGTCTTTCGATGCTGTTGGGTGGACTGCGCTATAAAGAACAAAAGTTTCAACCTATTGTAGCGCGGGTGAATGCGGCTTCGATGAATTTGGCAGTAATTGCTATTTTGCTACCCACAGCGATGAATTTTTCTGTTCAAGGGATTAGCCCACAAATCCTGCAACATCTTTCAATCGCCGTTGCTGTAGTTTTGATTGTAGTCTATGCATTGACTCTACTATTTTCGATGAAAACCCACACCTATTTATATGAGGTGGGTATAGTAGAGACAGAACCAGAGGAAATTTCTGATCATCAACCAAATATTTGGTTATGGACTGGCGTGTTACTAGTCTGTACGCTTTTAGTAGCACTAGAGTCAGAACTGCTGGTTGATTCTTTAGAAGTAGCTACATCTCAAATAGGTTTAACTTCGTTGTTTACCGGGGTTATCCTGGTACCAATTGTCGGTAACGCCGCTGAACACGCCACAGCTGTCACCGTCGCTATGAAAGATAAAATGGATCTTTCTCTGGCTGTGGCTGTGGGATCGAGTATGCAGATTGCGCTATTTGTCGCACCGGTTTTAGTTATAGTCGGCTGGGTAATTGGTCAGCCAATGGATTTAGATTTCAAACCATTTGAATTAGTAGCTGTAGCTGTTTCAGTGTTCATTGCCAATAGCATTAGTTCTGATGGTAAGTCTAATTGGCTAGAAGGCACTTTACTGTTAGCTGCTTATACAGTATTGGGGTTTGCCTTCTACTTCCATCCAGTCATCGATGGCATCGGTTAGTTACCAGCCAACATTAACTATAAAAGCGATCGCTCTTAGTTTACTACAGTGCGATCGCTTTTTTATTCAGGTATGTCAATTGTCAGCGATCTGAAATAAAAATCGCATAATTCTTAAACCAATTCCCAATTCACCTTCGCCATTGACAATCATGTTTTGTGACGCTTATTTAGTCCCTCATACCAAACTTGCTGCTTGATCGTATATGTAGGCTAGGCATTGCCCTAATTACATTTATTTCCCAAATCAAATAGTAGTCATACATCATTTGTGAATAGTTAGAACCCAGACTTATTCTTGAAGTTGCGGGTCTACAGAGTTTAATTTTCCACAAATAAACCTCGTCCATTTTGAAACCCGGAGTAGTGCGGGCAGCGTTCGACTGAGCGCTCACGCCGTACCCCTCCTCAAAAGCAAGCTGCGCGTAGCGTCCCGCACTTAAGTCTTGCCCGCTACTACCCCCAGGGAGCAAGATGCTCCCACTACTTTTAAAACTATGGTTTTCAACCTAGACGGGGTTTAGTATAGGATTGCCATAATCGGTCATTGTCATGGCTAACAGGTTGATTTATAAAAGCAATCATGTTATTTTTTTTCCGAAAAAGTTTATTATTATCATATTCATAATTGCGATAAAATACTAAATTGTTAATTTAAACAACCTGATTTTAGGTATTTTAAACAATGGACTATTAAGTATATCTTCTAGATGCTATTTTCTGTATTTTATACATGATGTTGACATGATGTTGTTGCTTTTAGCATTGATTTAAGTGCTATATTTTACAAGTCAATATTGTGATTGTAGATTAAGCTTTCACCAAGATAAATAATAGCAAGTAAACTATACCTAGAAAGGAGGAATATAAATATTATTGAGACAATTTCTTTAGGAAAAAATATTACATATTTTTTTCATTGGTCAACCAGAACTATTCTGGAAGAGCAGTAATTTGGTGTATCAACAAAAATAAGGGTGTTAATAAAATCAAGTATAATGAGTGAAATTGACCTGCTGATGACGGGGGTGTTAACAACAGGACAACCATCTTTGCCCAATGTGCCGGTGCAGCAACCAATGCAGCTGGAAAATGAAGTGCAGAAGTCTTTACAAAGTCAGTCATCTGCGTTAGTTTCTACTGCTCAAATTACACCACCGGAATTCATCCCCACAGATGGAGTTTCCCAAACCACACCGTCAGCAATCGCACTAAAAAATCAAAATCTACTGAAGAAAATTACAACCCAGATTTCGTCTCCAGGCTCCGCTAGCTTACCTCAGTCAAAGGATTCGGGAGCAGTCTTCACCAAGGGTGGAACAGTTACGTCGGGACTACCAAAGTTTAATAACCAACCTCTACCCATTCTGCGTTTTGGTAGTACCGGTGCTGCTGTCAGAGTCTTACAACGGCTGTTAATTGCTAACGGCTATGTGATGCGAGTTGATGGGGTTTTTGGTCCGTTGACAGAAACTGCGATCAAAGTCTTTCAAAATCGGCGAAAATTAAGATCTGATGGCATAGTTGGTCAAAAAACCTGGCGGGAGTTGACAAATTAGCAAGAGTCCACAGTTTTGATCTCTAGCCTTTTCAATGTGACTCGTAAAATTTCTTTTTTTCCTCTGTTACCTCCGCGCCTCTGCAGTATAAAAGTAATTTATTTAACCACAGAGGCGCAGAGAACACAGAGATAGGTGTAATTCAGCAAGCTATATTGTTTTTTGATTCAAAACACACTATAATTTTTCAGACAAGGGCAATGGCTAGAAATAATCTGCACAATCACCCCATCACTCTATCCACGATTTTTGATCAGCATAACTTGGACAATTTGGATGGCAATATCATTAGAAACACCCAAAGCTTGATATAAATCAGTGAGAAAGTTTATTTCCTCTTCAGTTACTGGACTATTGGCCAATACCAGATCTGTGGTGACGGCAAAAGCTGCTTCCCGTAACTCTGGAGATAAGGATTCTTTAGCTGTATTAAATAGAGTATTCATCCCATCCCTTCGCAAAATGACCAGGATTTTGTCAATCAGCCTGTTGATCACTTCTTGGGGATAATTTCTAAAAAGTTTCATGCGAGATAGTATTGAGGAGATATGATCAGCTTCCTCCTGTGAAAGATAACCATCTGTGGCTGTCGTAGATAGGGTAATAGCTGTAACCGCTTCCGCTGGAGTGAGTATTTCTTGAACTTGACTTTCTGTGCCCAATACCATGTCGAATAAACCCATTGTAGTTTGCTCCTTGATGTGGGTCTCAATAGCGGTACAGTTACCTGGGGTTCTGTGACTTTTAGGTAAGGCTGCAACGCTGAGAGACTTTCATAATTTAGTGTTCCCAGGATTTCTTCACAGCGAACACGCGCATTCAATGGTATTTGTCAAGAAGTACACCGCCAGCCTAAAAATCAGCGTTCTCCTGTCTTTTCAATCGTTTCTATAACTGCCAAGCCTATACCAGAAACTGCAATTAGCAGGATTGCTGATATCAAGTAGGCGTTGGCCAGCATCCGGAGGGCATCGTCGAAAAATACGTAGGTGGTCATTGCTTCACCTTCTGAACTCTTTGCTGCTAGTATGTTTTATTTCTTCACACCGTGAGTGGTGTATTCCGCTAAAAAATTGCTAGCATATGCATCTTAACAAAACTTTAGCTGTTTAAGAACCCCGATCTAACTTTTTATTTCTGAAGATTCGATGAAATTTCTCGATTTTTTGTGAAAGACAATACAGAAAAAAATGTACTATCAACAATTAATCTCTCTAAAGTCGCGGAAGCTAGCTAGATATTATGTAAGTTAAATGACATTTATAATGAGAAAACTTGTGTAAAAAAACGTTTAAGCTAAACAGCTTGTAATTGTGGCGATAACTGATTGGGAAAGCGTTAACAGATCATAACCGCCTTCTAAGCCAAAAATAATTTTCCGCGTTATTCCTAAACAATAAGCAGTAAACAAACCATAATCGACTGGCTGCAAATTGATATTTGCTAAAGGATCTGCCTTATTGCCATCATAACCAGCACTGACAATCAGTAAATCTGGCTGAAAGTTAGACAAAAATGGCACTACCTTTTTTTCAAAGAGTGGCTGATATACGGTGATATCGCTACCAGGAGGTACTGGTAAATTTAATACATTATCATGAAAGCCGCGTTCGTCAGCTTTTCCGGTTCCGGGATAACAGGGGTACTGATGTAGAGAACAGTAGGCGATTTGCGGCTGATTTTCGACGATCGCCTGAGTACCATTACCATGATGTACATCCCAATCCAAGATGGCGACTCGGTTAATTCCGGGTTGTTGTAGGGCATATAATGCGGCGATCGCTGCATTAGAAAATAAGCAAAAGCCCATTCCTGCATCACTTTCGGCGTGATGTCCAGGTGGACGGGCTAGCACAAAAGCGGGATTTTCTCGCGCTAACACAGCATTAACTCCATCCAACCAGGCGCTGACTGCCAATAATGCCACATCATAACTGCTTGGGGAAACTGGTGTATCTTCATCCAAATAACCGCCGCCAGTGGCAGCAATTTCCTTGACTTTGTTGATGTAGGCTGATGTATGGGCTTGTGAAATCCAAGATATCAGCGATGTCTGTTCTGATGCTGGTGTGGGCGATCGCCATTCAACTTGATCTACAAAGTCTGCTGTTTTCAGGGCATTGACGATTGCTGTCAACCTTTCTGGTTTCTCTGGATGGTAACGTCCTGTTTTGTGATCGAGAAACTCATCGGCATAGATGACTGGGAGCATATAATCAAAAAGATTGGCAGCAAAGTTGAGTCCAATTCTAATTTTACTACTATTTTGTCAATTCGATCACTTCCCGAAAAAAGCTCTATGATTGTTTCTCTTAGATATGAAGGCGCTAAAGCGCTACTACGAACAGCGTTTTTTATTTAATTGGGTTAACTTATTTAAATAGCATTCAGCCGATTAATTTCAGTAACAAGCTTACCTGAAATAACTCAAAATTTTAAACTTTTAACTTCAAAATAAACTCTTGATTTTCTTTCTTTTATATGAATTTTAAAATAGGTAATAAAGTCAAGATTATTAACTATCTCCTCACTAAACCTTTATCCAAAGTTTAAAGTTAGTTTTGCCGACAAAAAAAGGCCATATGTGTTAGAATTGTAGCAGAATATGGCAATTATTCAAGATTAATTTAGAATAATTTTGCGTTTTGTCAACTAGAAAGGCTAAAATCTACGATTTTTGGAGTTTTTTAAGTTATGACAACCTCACAGGAGAGGATTATCCCGACAGATCTGCGGAACGAAATGTCCCGATCTTATCTGGAATACGCAATGAGCGTAATTGTCGGTCGGGCGCTGCCAGATGCCAGGGATGGTCTGAAACCTGTGCATCGTCGCATCCTCTATGCGATGCACGAGCTGGGGCTAACTCATGACAGCCCCTTTCGGAAATGCGCTCGTGTGGTAGGGGAAGTGTTGGGTAAATATCACCCCCACGGCGATACGGCGGTGTATGATGCCTTGGTGCGGATGGCTCAGGATTTTTCCATGCGATCGCCCTTAATTAACGGGCATGGTAACTTCGGTTCTGTAGACAACGATCCACCAGCGGCAATGCGGTACACAGAATGTCGCTTGCAAGCTTTAACTGGTGCGGCGCTACTCCAAGACATCGAATCGGAAACCGTAGACTTTATTGATAACTTCGATGGTTCCCAACAAGAACCGACAGTTCTACCATCACGGATTCCCCAGTTGCTGTTGAATGGTTCCTCTGGGATTGCTGTGGGGATGGCGACTAACATCCCACCGCATAATTTGGGAGAATTGATTGATGGATTAGTAGCATTGATTCACAATCCCGAAATCACAGATCTCCAGTTAATGCAGTATATTCACGGGCCAGACTTTCCCACTGGGGCGCAAATTCTGGGAACCGCAGCAATTAAAGAAGCTTACACCACCGGGCGCGGTTCGATCACCATGCGTGGCGTGGCTAACATCGAAACCATTGAACAGCGAGGACGCCCAGAACGGGAAGCAATTATCATCACCGAGTTGCCTTATCAAACCAATAAAGCAGCCCTGATTGAAAAAATTGCCGAATTGGTGAATGATAAACGGATTGAAGGCATAGCAGATATTCGCGATGAAAGCGATCGCGACGGGATGCGAATCGTCATCGAACTCAAGCGTGATGCTTATCCCCGCGTCGTACTCAATAACCTTTACAAGCAAACCCCACTGCAAGCCAACTTTGGGGCAAATATGCTGGCCTTGGTGAATGGCGAACCCCAAATCCTGGCGATCAAGAAGTTTTTAGAAGTCTTCCTAGATTTTCGCATCGAATCTATTGCTAGACGCACCCGCTACCAACTGCGAAAAGCTGAAGAACGTGACCATTTGCTGCAAGGATTATTGATTGCTCTAGGGCATTTAGATGCAATTATTAACTTGATTCGCCAAGCACCTGATGCACCCACAGCCAAAGGTGAATTAATTACAAACTACGGGCTTTCGGAAGTCCAAGCCGATGCAATTTTGCAGATGCAATTACGGCGGTTAACAGCCCTAGAAGCCGATAAAATTCGCATTGAACATGAAGACTTGCAAACCCAGATAACCGATTTGCAAGATATTTTGGCAAGACGGGAAAGGGTTTTAGAAATAATTGAAACCGAAATTACCCAAATTAAAACTAGCTTTGCCACACCCCGACGCACAGTAATTACCCACGCTGAAGGAGAAATCGATGAGCGTGACCTGATAGCCAATGAAAAAGCCATCATTTTGATTACCGAACAAGGTTACATCAAAAGGATGCCAGTTAACACCTTTGAAGCCCAAAGCCGGGCTACAAGAGGCAAAGCCGGAGCTAAAGTTAAAGATGATGACACCATAGAGCATTTCTTAACTTGCTGCGATCACGACAGTGTATTATTTTTTAGCGATCGCGGTGTTGTCTACTGTCTCAAAGCCTATCAAATTCCCATTGGTTCCCGTACCAGTCGCGGTACACCGATTGTGCAAATGTTGCCAATTCCCAAGGAAGAAAAAATCACTTCCATTGTCCCCGTTGACGAGTTTAGCAGCCAAGAATATTTAGTCATGCTCACCAAAGGCGGCAACATCAAAAAAACCGAATTAGCAGCCTTTAGTAACATTCGTGCCAACGGTTTAATTGCCATTTCTTTAGAAGAAGGCGATCAACTGCGCTGGGTACGCAGGGCAAGAGCAGAAGATAGTATAATAATTGGCTCCCGTCACGGAATGGCGATTCACTTTCGATGCAATCAGGAACAACTGCGTCCTCTAGGAAGGGCGACTAGGGGCGTAAAAGCCATGAAACTCAAGCAGGGTGACGAATTAGTCGGTCTGGATATTCTCCCCGCCGCCATTCTCGACACCTTGAATACAGACTCAGAACCAGAAATCGAAGAAATCGAAACAGAAGAAATCGAAACAGAAGAGTCTACAGAAACAGCCAGCACGGTTAGCATTGGCCCTTGGGTGTTGGTGATTACTGTGGGCGGATATGGTAAGCGCGTACCAGTAGGCCAATTCCGCTTGCAAAACCGCGCCGGTCAAGGTTTAATGGCTACCAAATTCAAAAACCGCAAAACCAAAGACAAATTAGCAACCCTCCGCATTGTCAACAACGACGAAGAAGAAATCATGATGGTCACAAATCGCGGTATTATCATTCGTCAGGCAGTGAATGCGATTTCCATACAATCGCGATCGGCTACTGGGGTGAGAGTACAGCGTTTAGATGAAGATGACGCAATTACCGGAGTAGCAATAGTTCCCCCCGACACTGGAGAAGAGGTGGAAGAGGGTGAATAGTTAGGAGTTAAATTCTGTCTGAATTGGGAGTGATGAGGTATGAGTTGGCAGAAAAATTTTAAATTCAAAATTCATCACTCCAAACTCATGACTGCTTTTATTAGTGGGATTTTGATGGGGTGTACCGTCGCCCCCGTGGGCGCATGGTTCCTCGCCTGGATCGCCCTCGCCCCCCTCTGGGTCTTAATTGTTACTTCTAAACAAAGAATCGCCCCCTTTCCCCTTGTCGCCCTCGTCTGGGGTATCGGTTATCACGGTGTTGCCATATCTTGGATTATGGGTATACATCCCATGACTTGGTTGGGTGTTCCTTGGTGGCCGAGTTTAGCGATCGCCCTTTTTTGTTGGGGATTTATTAGCCTTTTGGGAGGGCTGTTCGTCTCCCTTTGGGCGATTTGTCTGGTGCGTCTTGACAGACAAAAACCTGCATTACGTATCTTAATTGGTACAGCAATTTGGTGTGGCTTAGAAGCGCTGTGGAGTGCAGGCCCTTTGTGGTGGAGTTCTCTAGCTTATACTCAATCACCACAAAACCTGATAATTTTACACCTCGGTCAATTCTCTGGAACTAGCACAATTACAGCCCTAATCGTCGCCGTCAATGGCTTGATTGCTGAAGGGTGGATAAAAACCAAGAATTCTTCCGCGATCTTTGCGCCTCTGCGGTTCGTTAATCAAAATTTTTTA
>CAVYXS010000122.1:0-4610 GCA_963772205.1 uncultured cyanobacterium | reverse complement strand
ATAAAAATCAAGTCTATCGTCCGTAGTGGCGCTTTAGCGCTATTCGCCCAGCGTGGCGAAAGCCTTGCGCCACTACGAATCGTGATTACAGAAGCCAACACTGTACTTGGGACTCGAAGTCAGTGTGGGTAATTCACGCAAATCTGATATCATAGATCAAAGCGAGCAAGATGCTCTACAAAATTCTACCAGATCCAGATGCACACCTCCAAAGCTAAGTGCAAAAGCAGAGCTTTTCTCAGTTTTTTTGAGTTCTGGCGATCGCCCACATCACGTCCGCTTGATTGCTTGATCAACCGGTAGACGGCTCGTTTATGGCGAAATTAATATTTGGAGACTAACCTAAAAGACTGATCAATTTGGTCAATAGCATTCGCGTAGCTTCCCTGAGAAAAGCACAATAGAAAATTCACAATACCATAAAACACCAATTATTTTTCAGCGCCTATTCAATTTTCATATTTGCTTATTTTGCCACAACCGTCCTAGAAATAGAGAATTCATAGTTGATTTTTGAAATACATGTAGGTATATGCCTTATGTATCATGGTTTTGTCATGTATAGCCTTACCTACAAATACTCATATTTTTTAAATATTTGATTGTTATTGGTGACAATAAAATAACAGGATAACAGGATGCTAAGAACATACTCGAAGTTATTTCTTATGTATAAAAAATAACTAATATGTGAACTTCCTAAATACTAAAACTTAGATGAATATATAGCTTAAAGCCTGATCATCACCCCCTTAGTCAAGGATATTTACTTGGATTTACAAAATAGTAATGTATTTTTTTTTGCATGTTTATATTGGTGAATAAATGAAAAAATTATTTGATTAAATTTCAGTAAAGTTGATGATATTTATTTGCAAAATAAATAAGCTATTATACAATTATAGAGCAATACTTATACACAGGATAAGTTAAGTGATGTTCTTTTGCACTTACAAAAATATTTCATTTCAGGATTTGAGCAAACGTCATTGTGTGTATATCTAGTTTAAACCTGTACTAACTTGGCTTTTGCTTGGAGGATAATTTATCAAAAAAAATGTATTTTCTCCCCTAATTTTGGGAAATATTTTATCTAGTGGACTATAAACAAACGTGTTTTAATCCTCATACATAAGTGAAAATTAGATCCGTGACAGCTGATAATGTTGTAGCGTATCTGAATAAGCTGATGTGCAGCTAAATTGTATAACACGAAAACGGAAAATTATTGTAGTGCGGGCATCTTGCCCGCGTCCAATATACAAATTAAATACGCAACAGCTTAGGAACCGCTATTACTAATCTGTCTAATTTTAGGAATTGGGCTTCGATGGTCTTATTTAGATCTCAGTCCATCCCAACGTAACCTTCTTTTGCCTGTAATATGACAATTGAGGTGGAATTACACAATAAGTGTAACCAAAACAGATGTGCTAAAACATCATTAATAGCAATATCTATATCAATAGTTATGGAATCTAGACCAAATATAGAAGAAATAGATTTTCAGAAATACTTACTTGTTTTACAAAGGCGGTGGATTTCTGTAGTAGGTATCTTTGGAATTGTTGTGACATTTGCATTCTTGTTTGCTTTATCCGTCAAACCTGCTTACAAGGTAGAAGCAAGTTTGTTGATTAAGACAAATAAATCCTCCTCACTCACAGGGTTGGGGGAAGCAATAGGACAAATAGAGTCTTTAGGAGTTCCGAACAATAATCCTTCAGATACTCAGGCCAAGATAGTTGCATCTGTTCCAGCTATTCAGGAAACGATTAAAGCACTAGAACTCCAAGATAGCCAAGGAAAATCACTCAAAATCAGTGACTTTATGAGAAAACTGAAGATAGAAAGTCCAAAAGGAACTGATATTTTAGTAATTTCTTATACTGACAGCGATCCACTTGTGGCAGTAAAAGTTGTTAACAAAATTATTAATGTTTATATCAGGAATAATATAGAAGTAAATCGGGCTGAAGCTGTGTCTGCCCGCAAGTTTATTCGCCAACAAATACCGGCAACCGAGGCATCTGTAGTCAAAGCAGAGTCAGACTTGCGTAAATTCAAAGAAGAAAACAAAATTATTGCCTTGTCAGAAGAATCAGCCAGAGCAGTGCAAGCTATTGCCAATTTAGAAGCGGAAATTTCCCAAGCCCAAACTAAACTAGTTGATGCTACTGCTCGTTCACAAAAGTTAAAAACTCAAGCCAAAATTGATTCGCAACAATCTGTAACTTTTGCTTCCTTAAGTCAAACACCAGGAATTCAGCAAGTTTTAACCCAACTCCAGGAAGCCGAAAGTGAGTTAGCACTTCAGCGAAACAATTTCCAGTCATCCCATCCTACCATTATCAAATTAGAAGAAAAAGTCGCTACTCTCAAAAACTTGCTCAAACAACGTACAGGGGAAGTTACTGCTAGCAATCAGCCAATCTCTGTGGGGAATTTACAGATTGGACAAATGCGACAAAACCTGATACAAGATTTTGCTCATACTGAGTCAGAAAGGGTCGGTTTAATCAAACAAATAGCCACACTCTCTGATCAATTGTCTGCCTATAAACAACGAGCAAATACTTTACCTCGCTTAGAACAGACGCAACGACAGCTAGAACGAAAGTTGAAAGCATTTCAAACGACTTACGAAACACTCTTGTCGAAATTGCAAGAAGTTCAAGTAGCAGAGAATCAAAGTATTGGTAATGCACGGATTATCTCGCCAGCTGTATTACCAGAGCAACCATCTGGTTTGTCAAAAATCCCGATTATTGGCGGTGGAGCAGTGATTGGTTTGATTCTGGGAATAATTGCTGCCTTCAGTTTAGATTTGATCGACTCCTCACTCAAGACAGTTAAAGAAGCCCAGGAATTCTTCCAATACACCCTTTTAGGGGTGATTCCTGTTGTGGGTAAGAATGGCAAAAAAAGTCTGACTCGACTAAAGCGAGAACAATCCCTTCCCCAAATAATTGGTAGAGATTGTCCTTATTCTCCTGTTGGTCACGTTTACCAAACGTTGCAAGCCAAATTGAAATTCCTGAGTTCCGATAAACAGCTAAAAACGATTGTGGTTACTAGTTCTGTGCCTAAAGAAGGTAAATCTGAGGTAGCTGCAAATTTAGCTGTTGCTATAGCTCAAATGGGACGCCGGGTGTTGCTGGTCGATGCTGATATGCGCTGTCCAACTCAGCATCATATTTGGCACATGACAAATATTGTCGGTCTGTCAAATCTAATTGTTGACCAATTATCCATTCCTCAATCTGTTAGAGAAGTACAGCCCCATCTTTACGTTCTTGCTTCTGGTGTTGAACCTCCTAACCCATTAGCGCTGCTAGATTCCAAGCGGATGGCTACATTAGTCGCCTCTTTCGCCAAGGAGTATGATTTCGTGATTTTCGATACTCCTGCTCTCACAGTGACGGCTGATGCTGCTGTCTTAAGTAAGCTAGCTGACGGTATGTTACTGGTCGTTCGCCCTGGGGTAGTTAAATGGAATAGTGCCAATGTTGCTAAAGAGTTTCTCCGACAGTCTGGTCAGAATGTGTTGGGTATGGTGATTAATGCTGTGAATGTTAAACAAGAGTCTGATAGTTACTTATACTATTCCAGAAATTCGCTGAAGTTTGATTCTATATCGCGCAATTCTGTAGTTCCCAAAGAAATTGCTTCTAGGGTTATAGGTAAGCGGGAAATCTAAATATAAGGGGCTTATCTAAGCTTTGGAAACAATGGCTACTACTATCAGAAAACCACAACAAATTTAATGCTAGGTAAGTTCAAACTTAAAAATATATCACTTCTCAAATCTCGCTCTGGACTGAGATCAATTATTGCAAATACAGGTTGGCTGTTTGCTGATCGTATACTGCGTATGGGTGTAGGTCTGATTGTGGGAGTCTGGGTAGCTCGCTACTTGGGAGTGCAACAGTTTGGTAGTTTTAACTATGCTACTGCTTTTGTAGCGCTATTCAGTACTCTTTCTACCCTAGGCTTAGATAGTATAGTAGTTCGTTCTATTGTGAGTGAACGTGAGAAAAAAGAGCAAATTTTAGGTACTGCTTTCAGGCTCAAATTAGTTGGTGGGGTTGGCAGTTTATTATTAGCATTAGGATCGATTTATGTATTCCGTCATGATGACGATTTGACGATTTGGCTGGTGGCTATTTTGGCATCTGTAGGAATTTTTCAGTCTTTTGATACGATTGACCTTTGGTTTCAGTCCCAAGTGCAGTCTAAGTATACTGTACTTGCTAAAAACACAGCATTTGTCATTGTGGCTCTACTCAAAGTCGCTCTGATTCAAATGCAGGCTCCATTGTTGGCGTTTGCTTGGGCAGGATTAGCAGAAGTTGGTTTGGGTGCGATAGGTTTGATACTTACCTACAAAATCAAGGGCTATTCGCTATGGTTGTGGCGTTGGAGTACTCCACTTGCTAAAAGTCTTGTGAAAGAAAGTTGGCCGCTAATTTTATCTGGTGTAACTATCATGATTTACATGAGAATTGACCAGATTATGCTGGGAGAAATGGTTGGCAATCAAGCTGTAGGTATTTACTCCGCCGCAACCCGTATTTCTGAGATTTGGTACTGGTAGTTGAACGAAGGCT
>CAVYXS010000121.1:0-14005 GCA_963772205.1 uncultured cyanobacterium | reverse complement strand
GTGGGATTGTTCCTATTCCTTGAACCAATCCGTTTGTCAGTACTTGGACATTACCACCCTTAAGAGTAGGTGTAGGTGTAGGCGTAGGTGTAGGTGTGTATGTAGGTGTAGGTGTAGGTGGAATCTCGACTGTCGCTTGAGTGTTGATGCTGTTAAATTTAATTGTGCTACCAGCAGCATTGGTAGTCTTTAAAGTGACATTCCCCGCTGTATATGTGATGCCAAATCCATTATTCAAAGAGGTGTTAATGTCATTGGTTTGGATATTGCCTGCAGCACTCACAGTTACGGAACCACCAATTGTATTGTTAAAAATGGGATTGTCGTTGGTGTTGAGGTTGCCTAAGGTAATTGCACCATTGGTGCTAGTGACAGCTATATTGCCAGATCCATAGCCATAGCCATAGCCATAAGTATTTCCACTACCAAGAACACTGGTAATAATGTTCCCTGCGGTAATATTGCCACTCGCAGACAATGCGACATCTCCACCTTTTCCATAACTACGACTTGTATTTAAATTTCCCAGGTTTAGGCTAGCCCCGGAAATGTTTATGGCTCCTCCGTTTGTTTGGATTGTGTTGCTTGTATTTACAAAGTTTACAGAACCATTTTGTGAGTTCAGGCTAAAACTACCTCCAGTACCCAAGTTCAATGTTGCAACACCAGCGGTAGTAGTTACTGTGGGGGTATTTCCGGTGATGTTATTGATGGTAATATTGCCTGTGGCATTTAAGTTGATATTTGCACCCGAAGCTGCATTCGCTCCCCAAGAAACAGTGTTAGCTCCATTATCTGCAAGTGTAAAGGGAATATTGCCTGCTGTGCCATCAAAAGTACCTGTCCCTGTTGCCCCATCGATAATGGTCAAGGTGCTAGGATCTAGTAATAATGTGCCCAAGTTACCATTGGTGGCTGAGGTATTTACCTGACCTTGAAAGGTCAAATAATTTTTACCCGATACTTCTACAAAACCACCATTCCCTGTATTTGCGCCTCCACGAGCCGAAATGTTCCCCAAAAACTGGGTTGTGTCGTTACCCCAAACAATGACACGTCCTCCATTTCCATTTAAGTTACTATCGGCGGCAATGATGGAGTTTGAATCCACATAAGTCTGATCTGCATTCGGTAAAGTCCCCTTACCTTGGTAATCACCGCCAATGAGTGCAGTACCACCGCCATTTGTGCCAGAGGCATTAATATTCGCATCAATTAGCCCCACTCGTTTACCCAAAACGATCGCTGTACCGCCTGTTTGTCCTGAGACATCAACAATGCCCGAAACAATTGTTGTCCCTGGTGTTGTGGGAATTGTCACCTTTGAGGCTGTCAATTGTACTGTACCATCAGGGTTAGCCGTTAACCCTGTGTTCCCAACTGTGAGTAATTCCGGTAGAGATGCAATGGGGATTGTCCAGATATTTGGTTGGTTACTATTAGCACTTAGGGGCTGAATTTCCAAACTCAACAAACTTCCTGGCTGACTCAGACGCACCCAATTTTGACCGGGTACTGAGGCGATCGCAATTTGCCCGGCTGGTGCTGAAAGTTGCCCTGTGTTCACCACCGTACCGCCTAACAGGGACAAATTTTGTCCAGCGCCCACTGCTAAGTTCCCAGCATTCACAATCGCTCCCGGCTGGTTAACAGTAAAGGCAAAACTATTGGGGTTTCCTACCAAAGCATTGTAATTATTAGTACCGATGGCGTTAAACCAACCATTGCCAAAGCCAATACCGTTAGCGGTGGTAACAGTAAAAGCACTAGGAACATTTAAACCTGCATTTGCACCAAAAATAAATCCGGCTGGATTCATCAAGAAAAGGTTAGGACTACCACCTGTTATCTGAATTAAGCCGTTGATAATGGAAGCATTACCGCCTGTAACTCGACCAAGAATATTTTGTAGGGCAGGATTAGCTTGAAAATTGGCGATTTGTGCTGGACTTAGCCCAAACTGTTGAAAACTTTGGAAGAGGTTAGCACCATCAGCAGAGGTCTTTCCTCCAGTGATATCAAATCTGTTACCATTGGGAGTGACAATTGTGCCTGTACCATCGTTGGCGGGAGTAATTTTTTGAGCTTGGACTAATCCCGCATTCATGGCTATTAACACAGAAGCGGCGATTGCACCCCACCCCTTAATCCCCTCCCCGCAAGCAGGGAGGGGAGACAAAGCCTGCCTTTGGTGGGGTGGGGTTTTCCAGGTTTCATAAGTAATTAAACGGACAGGAGATGACAGTTTGTTTTGTTTGCGACGCAACAAAAAACGACCTTGGATGTCCACATCAATTTGCCATTTGTCTGCGAGTCCACGCCGCCTCAGTGCTTGAGCGATCGCTTTTTGCGCCCACAGGATTTGTTCTGTTCTTCTGGTTGCAGAGATGCTTTGGGAATGAATCCGATAGAAGTAAAGGGGCTGTTTGATTTGGCGCACCTGGGCTACTTCTGAAAGTCGTAGACACAGGTCATAATCATAAGCACTACCAGAAAAATATTCGTTGACACCTCCCACCTGGTCGTAAACTGACCGCCGAATCAAGCGAAAATGAAATGTCATGAAGTCTACTAATAGACGTTCTGGGGAATAGGGAATGTTACAGCGATGACCGTAACCAGTGACTTTACCGTCTTCATCAATATTTATATAGTCTGTGTAGACAAAACCTGTATCTGGGTGAGAGTTGAGGACTGTAGCGGTTTGCTCCAGGGCGGTTGGGGCTAGGATATCATCACTGTCTACTAAACCAATGTAAGCGCCGCTTGTTTGGTTAAAGGCTGCTTTACAAGCTGTAGCCACTCCCTGATGCTGTGCCTCTACCACTCGCACCCGCCCATCTTGACGAGCAAATTCATGAGCTAAAGCCACTGATCCATCTGTAGAGCCATCATCCCAAATCAGCAATTCCCAATCTTGCCATGTCTGCTGTAGAACACTGGCGATCGCCATCTTTAGGTAAGACTCTCGGTTGTAATTGACGATGACAATCGAAATCAGTGGTGACATCGAAAATACTCCCAAGTTTTCGTTTATTACTAGAGTACAATACTCAGAGGTATTACGTAGAAAACGCCACTGTTAATTTTTGTTTCTTTATAAATTTATTTTGTTAATCTTAATTTCCTATGATATTATACCCTTGGCAAATTATTAGGGGGTCTAACCCATCAGCCGTAATTTCTCTAAAACCTCTTGAATATTTAGTACGTAGTCAGGACTTTAGTCCTGAATTTTACAGCACTTAAGTGCTGACTACATACCCATCAAAGGTAAATAAGTTAGTACGTAGTCAGGACTTTAGTCCTGGATTTTACAGCACTTAAGTGCTGACTACATACCCATAAAAATTAATGGGACAGTACCCAATACTGCTCGGTTAACGAATGTAGAGACGTTACATGTAACGTCTCTACAAGGGTTTCACGCTTTGCGATTTTCAAAACCTACGCAGTATTGGGACAGTATCAGCCAAGTTGTCAGATCGCGCAACCCATCGAGGTAAAATGAGAAACGGCACAGAAACTCTTATTAAACCTGAAACTCAGAGCCAGCAGAGAATTTTCTATTTATCTCATCAATTAAAAACTTTGCGTAATCTGGCAATTTTTAAACAGAATAAGTTCAGTTTGAATTATTTCATACTAATTCTACCTGCAGTCTATATTCTCACAGTCAGCCCTCTAAAAACGACCGCTAATACTAATACTAATGATAATTTAAACTCTGTTCCCGCTCAAAATAGTAATCAACGAGAGTCGCCAATAGTACAGACACCATCTCCTCAAGAAGAGCCAGGACAAGTAATAGAACCTCAACCAAAACCAGAATCACCAACAGAAGTTAATCAACGGATTCGCGTCCGCAAAATTAAGGTAATAGGTAGTACGGTTTTTAATGAAAATGACTTGAATCGAGTTGTGAAACCGTTTGAAGAACGGGACTTAACTTTAGAAGAAATTAGACAAGCTGCAGATGCTATTACCCAACTTTACCTAAATAAAGGTTACATCAATTCGAGAGCGGTTCCAGAAACGCAGCCATCTAGCACCGCAGATGGTGTTGTAGTCATGCGAGTAATTGAAGGACGTTTAAGCGACATTGAAATAGAAGGAACACGACGGTTAAACCCTGCTTATATTCGTAGTCGTATCCAACTTGGTGCTAGCATCCCTTTAAATACTGCTAAACTCGAAGATCAATTGAAACTGCTGCGACTTGATCCTCTGTTTACAAATGTAGAAGCCAGTCTCCGTCCAACCGGTAAAATTGGTGAAAGTATTCTCATTGTCAGAGTTGACGAAGCAAATCCTATAGTTGGTAGCGTGGGTGTAGATAACTATTCGCCTCCAAGTATTGGTGGTGAAAGATTAGGTGTTGAACTGCGCGATCGCAATTTAACTGGTATCGGAGATGAATTAGCCGCCTCATACTACCACACCCTTTCAGGGGGTTCTGATGTTTTTGATTTTAACTATCAAATTCCTGTTAATGCTATGAACGGTAAGGTGCAGATTAGATTTGCACCCAATAGTAATAAAATCATAGATCCAGCATTTAAAGATTTGGGTATTAGAGCAAATCAAGATGTTTATGAAATCAATTATCGCCAACCTTTGGTGCGATCGACTAAAGAAGAGTTTGCTTTGTCTTTAGGATTTAGTTATCAAAATGGTCAAACTTTTCTGTTTGATCAACTTCCCACTCCTTTTGGTATTGGCCCTGATGCAAATGGAACTACCCGTACCAGTGTAATTAAATTTGCACAAGATTACGTAAAGCGCGAGCCTCAAGGCGCTTGGTTTTTGCGATCGCAATTTAACTTTGGTATTGATATATTTGATGCTACTATTAATACTCACCCCACTCCTGATGGTCGCTTTTTCAGTTGGTTAGGACAAATACAGCGTGTCCAGCAACTTAGCGATGATCAAATGCTTCTCATCCAAGCAGACTTGCAGTTAACACCAGATAGTTTATTACCTTCCCAGCAATTTGTCATTGGTGGTGGACAATCAGTCAGGGGATATCGCCAAAATGTCCGCTCTGGGGATAATGGATTTCGTGTAGCAATTGAAGATAGGATAACTGTGCAGCGCAATGAATCCGGATTATCTACCATTCAACTTGCGCCATTTATCGACTTGGGAAGCGTCTGGAATCAAGCTGATAATCCCAATAAGCTACCCAATCAGACCTTTTTAATAGGTGCAGGCTTAGGATTGTTGTGGAATCAATTTTTAGGAATTGATAAACTGATTTTACGCCTTGATTATGGAATTCCATTGGTTAGTTTAAGCGATCGCGGTAATAACGCCCAAGATGACGGCTTTTACTTTAGCCTCCGCTATCAACCCTAGTTTACCCCATTCGGGAGATTGTCAATCAATTAAAATACTTAAAACCATATCCGTTGTAGACGTAGTTTTTATCTATGTAAAAATAAGTGTAATTTCAGTTTCATGATCAAAATCACAAAAATAGTGGGTAGTATATATAACAACTACTGGTTTGTATAATTAACACTCTGGATGTCCTAATGATTGAAATCCTAGCCACACTTTCTGCCTCTGCAGCGGCTGGAATCAGAATAGGTATACCCTTACTCATGATTGGATTGTTGCAGGGAAATCATCTTTGGTCAGAAATACCCATATTATCTCATATTTCGCCACCAGTCTTGCTCTGCTCACTGACGATTTGGTCGTTAGTTGAGCTATTTGCTTCAAAAAAGTTACTGGGACAAAGAATTATACAACTAATTGAGTTATTATTGTCTCCCTTTGTAGGGGCAATCATGGCATTAGCCGTAGCTTCGACAACTACGGCGCCAACTTGGTTAATAGCCTTGATTGGAAGTTTGTTAGCCTTAATACTCCAGTTAGTTCAAGTTGGCTGGTTCTATCGCTTGCGTGGCTTACCATTGTGGGCTGTATTTCTTCAAGATACCTTGTGTGTTGCTCTAGTTCTGTTTGCAATTAATGCTCCTTATTCAGGAGGATTAATTGCTTTAATCCTCCTCTGGTTTGCAATTCGTAGTACAAAGCAATGGTATCACTGGTATTGGCAAAATCGCCGACGATAGTCAACTGACTAACAGTTTACAACAGTCCGACAAAGTGCAACAGTCCATGACCAGTAATCAGCTCAATGATTAAGGCAATAAAGCCTAGCATGGCAATACGACCATTCCATACTTCTGCGCTAGTAGTTATACCCCATTCCCAGCGCTCTTGGGGGTACATTTTCACCCTTTTTTTCATCTGGGCGGCTTGCGAAAACTTGAAACTGGGTTGTTTCAGCGCATCTATTACTAAGTCTGCCAGTGCTTTAATAAATATCGGATGGGTATTAGGAGCAGGTACCCGACGGAAGTTGTGAATTCCCGCTGCTTCAGCGACTTCTCGATACTCAATGTCAATTTCTTGTAGTGTCTCGATGTGTTCAGAGACAAAACTGATGGGTACGACGACTAAATCTTTTACCCCTTGTGCGCCGAGATCTTTGAGCGCATCCTCTGTATAGGGTTGCAGCCATTCTACTGGACCGACGCGACTTTGATAAGCTAAGGTGTGGGCATTGGGTCGATTGAGGGTCTGCATAATCAGGGCAGTACATTCCTCAATTTCTTGCTGGTAGGGGTCGCCTGCTTCTTCTACATAGCTTTTAGGTACACCGTGAGCGCTGAAGAAGATATGAGCTTCATGGGGATGGGATAATTGATCGAGTTCCTGGGCTATCAGTGTAGCCATCGCCTCAAGGTAACCTGGTTCTTTGTACCAGGAGGGAATGACGGTGTATTCTAGGCGTTGCAGTTTTGGGTCTTCTTGCCAAATTTTCTCTAAAAGTCGGAAGCTGGAACCACTAGTACTGATAGAAAATTGGGGGTACAGTGGTAAAATTACCAGGTGTTCGATATTATCTTGAGTGATATCAGCGATCGCTTCTTCGGTATAAGGATGCCAGTAACGCATTCCCACATAAATATTGGCTTCTTGTCCCAACTCACCTAACTTTTCTTTGAGCGCTTCCCCTTGGGCTTCTGTAATCCGTCGTAGTGGCGAACCGCCACCAATTTGTTTATAGTTGGCTTGAGATGTTTTAGTCCGCCGCGATGCAATAAACCAAGCCAGGGGCTTTTGCAACCAACGAAATGGTAGGCGAATAATTTCCGGATCAGAAAACAGGTTAAACAAAAACGGCCCGACATCTTCTAGTTTGTCTGGACCACCGAGATTGAGTAATAAGACGCCTACACGACCCATAGCTATTACTTTCCCCCAATCCTTTCAATTTTTTTACTAATGTTAACAATATATCTTTATTAAATATAAAGGTTAACAGGACGGAAAAATGCAATGGCGACAATTTTACGAGATTGGAGTTACCGCTATCAGTGGTTTTATGATGGAATATCTGGTTTAGCGGCTTTGAGTGTGGGCGGTGAAGCGCGTTTTCGCCAACTAGCGTTACAAAACTTAACGATTAACTCAGATACGAAGATTTTAGATTTATGTTGTGGCAGTGGTCAAGCGACACAGTTTTTGGTGAAATATTCACAAAATGTCACAGGATTGGACGCTTCTCCATTATCCCTGAAACGAGCGCGGCAAAATGTTCCTGATGCTTCCTATGTAGAAGCTTTTGCTGAGGAAATACCATTTGCAGATCACGAGTTTGATGTGGTACATATCAGTGTGGCACTACATGAGATGCAACCTGAACAATTACGCAAAATTATTCAAGAGGTTTATCGGGTGCTGAAGTCGGGAGGGGTATTTACATTAGTGGATTTTCATTCTCCCACAAATCCGATATTTTGGCCGGGAGTATCACTGTTTTTGCTATTATTTGAGACTGAGACAGCTTGGCAACTTTTGAAAACTGATTTACGTGAATTATTGATACAAACTGGGTTTGAAGTTGATAAACCTACTTTATATGCTGGTGGAAGTTTACAGGTAATTCAGGCGAGAAAGTAAAGCGGAACTTACGCAACTGGCATATTATTTTAAATTCGTAGTCGGGACTTTAGTCCTCAAGATCAGGACTAAAGTCCTGACTACACCAAAAAAATCACAGCTTAAACTGATAAACTCAATAACCAATCTTGTGTAGCTGCAGGTGAATGCAAATGTACAATTTGCAAATGAGCATACTCAGGTTGGGTTAATAGTTGCGGATATTTGCTACGGTTTGTGTGGTATGTTTGCAGCGCCCACAACAGAATAGAATCTTTGCTCAGAAGCGCTTTTTGCAAAGATTCGCGGTTCCCATTGCAAACTTCCTGTTTCGTAATACTCCGCGCAAATGTCCGCCATAGTAGGCGACTTATGACTACTGTCCAAGAATAATCTAAAAAAACCACTGTATCAGCCCTGCCCCAAACAATATCACGCACTTGACTGTAATTACCGTCTACTACCCAAGTATTCATGGAAAGTGCATGAGAAACTCTCTCGCGCATCACCTCATCTGATACTTCTACCCAATTGGGTTCCCAGTGTAGATAGTCGAGTTCAACATGGGGAATCGTCAGGCGCTGGGAAATTTGACGCGCTAACGTTGTCTTACCTGAACCACTGGTACCAACTACGGAAATGCGCTGCATTTTGAGAAAGATTTTATTGATATTTGACAGAACTACCTATTTTACTACTTTACAACTGGGGCGATCGCTCTTGATTTGCTTCAAGTTTTTCTGTTATTGTAACTACAAAGTTTTGATTAAACCAGAGGGTAGACTCTACAATATTAGTACACGCAAAGATGATGAGGAAAATGCTGGCAAATTATATTGATAAAGCAATGGAATTAGCAGTTTATGAAATTATTGAAGATGAGGGGAGTTATTGGGGTGAAATTGCTGGCTTGCAGGGAATATGGGCAAATTATAAAACATTAGAAGGCTGTCGGCGTGAGTTAAGAGAAGCATTAAGTGATTGGTTAGCCTTGCGTTTGCGTTTAGGGCTACACATTCCCGTGATTGACGATATTAATTTAAATGAAATTATGCAGATTGTATAAAAATGCCCAGATTAACACCTGTTTCTTGGCAAGATATTAGTGATGTACTTGCCAACCTGACGCAAAAAGAAGACCCCGCCCCTAACCCCTCCCCGCAAGCGAGGAGGGGAATAAGACCTTAAGTTGTATATTCCGCGTTAATCTTCACGTAGTCATAACTCAAATCACAACCCCAAGCTTTACCCTCACCATAACCATTACCAACGCTGACGGCAATAATCACAGGATTATCTACCCGTTGCGGTTTAATAGTACTTCTATCCACTGACAAATCATTACTATTATTACTAGCAATGAAGTCTTCAGGTAAAGAAGATTCAGCAGCAATTTGTTTTAAATAAGCACTCGCTGCTTGCCGATCAAAAGTTAAAGGTTGCCCATTTTCTAAGAGTAAGAAATCTCCTAATTTAATTTGCAGATTTTCTTGCTCAAATGCTATACCTGCACGCCCAGCGGCGGCGGCGATACGTCCCCAGTTGGGATCACGCCCAAAGATTGCAGACTTAACTAAAGATGAACCAGCAATGGTTTTGGCGATTTGACGGGCTGAGTCTTCATCATGGGCACCTGTGACTTGCACTTCAATTAGACAAGTTGCACCTTCACCATCACGAGCGATCGCTTTGGCTAAATGCTGGCATACTGCTGTTAACATCGCCTCTAATTTTTCTGCTTCTAGCCCTGGTTCGATAATTGCTGGGGTGCGTGATTCTCCATTGGCGAGGGCGATTAAGCTGTCGTTGGTACTGGTATCACCATCAACGGTGATCGAATTGAAACTTCTATCTGCCGCCCGACTCACCATTTGTTGCCAAAGTGAGGATGAAACCGCTGCATCACAGGTAACAAATGCTAGCATGGTTGCCATGTTGGGATGAATCATCCCGGAACCTTTGGCAATACCGCCAATTCTGACTGGGCGTTGGTTGATAGTTGTCTCTAAGGCAATGGATTTTGTCACCAAATCTGTAGTGATAATTGCCCCAGATGCTGCATCTGAACCTGTTTCTGATAGTTCTGCTACTAATTTAGGAATACCACTACGCAAGGCATCCATCTTAATTCTTTGTCCAATCACGCCAGTAGAAGCCAGCAGAATCGATTCGGGCGTAATCTTCAATTCTTTTGCCAATAACTCAGCACTTTCTTTGGCATCACGCACCCCCTGATCACCTGTGGCGGCGTTTGCTTGTCCCGCGTTGCAAAGTATAGCACGAGCGCTTTGTTTGGCTTGCAAGCGTTGACGACAATAGTCTACGCAGGCGGCTTTAACTTGGCTGGTGGTGAACACACCAGCTGCGATCGCTTCTACCTCTGACAATATTAAAGCTAAATCGGGCAATCCCGAAGGTTTCAATCCTGCGGTAATTCCTGCAGCCCGATATCCCCTAGGTGCCGTGATTCCACCTACAATTTCCTGCCAGTCTGCCATTATTCTTCCCCCACAACTATTTAGTGGCTCGACTGGCGATTATATCAAGTCTTGATCACCACTTAATGGTAAGTTGTTAGTTGTTAATAACTACTGGTTCACAATGCTCAGTATGTAGTCAGCGATTGATCGCTGTTTTAGGACTAAAGTCCTAACTACAAACTAACCATTATTTCTTGCTCAGTATGTAGTCAACGCTTTTTTAGGACTAAAGTCCTCTCTGCGTTCGCGGAGCGTGTCGTAGACAGACGCTACGCGTAGCAAGATCCCCGGAGGGGTAAACTACAAACCAAGAATTGTTCCTTTGGTGGACTACTACTCATTTATTGACAAAAAAAGGAGAGCCGCTTGGGCTGCTCTCCAGATCATCAGGGTGCATCTACTTAACACACTATATCATATCTGGGGTGAGGTGCAATACCCCTCACTTGGTTTCACAAAAACTTTATAAAGTCATCTCCGTAATTCTTCCCAAAAAAAAAGAGAGTGCCGCTTGGGCTGCTCTCCAGATCATCAGGGTGCATCTACTTAACACACTATATCATATCTGGGGTGAGGTGCAATACCCCTCACTTGGTTTCACAAAAACTTTATAAAGCTATCTCCGTAATTCTTCCCAAAAAAAAAGAGAGTGCCGCTTGGGCTGCTCTCCAGATCATCAGGGTGCATCTACTTAACACACTATATCATATCTGGGATGAGGTGCAATACCCCTCACTTGGTTTCACAAAAACTTTATAAAGCTATCTCCGTAATTCTTCCCAAAAAAAAGAGAGTGCCGCTTGGGCTGCTCTCCAGATCATCAGGGTGCATCTACTTAACACACTATATCATATCTGGGGTGAGGTGCAATACCCCTCACTTGGTTTCACAAAAACTTTATAAAGTCATCTCCGTAATTTTTCCCAAAAAAAAAGAGAGTGCCGCTTGGGCTGCTCTCCAGATCATCAGGGTGCATCTACTTAACACACTATATCATATCTGGCGTGAGGTGCAATACCCCTCATATATTTTTTCTATAAACTTTTTTGAGAAATCTCCTGGCAATGTGATAAAAAGACTTATCAATTAAGTTAGTAATTTAACCTGAGTTCGACGCCATCAATCACAGGCATGTAAATTAGCCAAAAAAAAGGAGAGCCACTTGGGCAGCTCTCCAGATCATCAGGGTGCATCTACATAACAGATTATAGCACTTTAGGCGTGAGGGGTAACACCCATTATTTAGTTATTTTTGGTGAATTTTTTGTAAAGAAACTACCGAGAAAATACTAGCTAGAAGGTATTATCTTCACAATCAAGCCCAAACCAGAGCTAAGTATTGAGTTTCTTCTCCACCAATTCATTAGTCAGCTTGGGATCAGCACGCTTGTCAGTCTTTTTGAGAACTTGGCCGACAAAAAAGCCTTTGAGGTTGGTGTTACCGTTGCGATACTTTTCTAATTCTTTGGGGTTGGCGGCGATCACTTGATCAACGATAGGTTCTAGGATACTAGGATCGGTGATCAGTTGCTGACCGGCAAAAGCTTTCTCAGGAGAAATACCGGTGAGCAACTCTGGTAATTTTTGTTTAGCTTGAGCGTTGCTGATTGTGCCTTTTTCAATACGAGTGATGACATCAGCTAAGTTGGTAGGAGTCAAAGCAATTTCGGTGATGGTAAGTTTTTGCTTATTGAGATATCCGGCAATATCTTGAGTAATCCAATTCGCTGCGGCTTTGGGATTGGCGCCAGCTGGCGATCGCAGCTTGAAAATAGTCAGCCACTGTCAGATCTTCTGTTCAGTACTCGCGTATCATAAAGTGAAAGACCCAACTCAGCTTCATAACGATGGCGTTTTTGTGCAGGTAATTCTGGTAGTTCGCTGTGCCAGTTTTCTAATTGTTCACGAGAAACTTCAATTGGTGCTAAATCTGGTTCAGGGAAGTAACGGTAATCACTAGAACCTTCTTTTACCCGCATACTAATTGTCCGTTGAGAACCTTCTTCCCAGAGACGAGTTTCTTGAACAATGCGATCGCCTGTTTCGATAGCCGCGATTTGGCGCTCAATCTCGTAGTCAATCGCTCTTTGAATGGCGTTGAACGAGTTCATGTTTTTAATTTCTACCTTGGTGCCAAATTCTTTTTGTCCAACTGGACGTACAGAAATATTGACATCGCAGCGTAGAGAGCCTTCTTGCATATTGCCATCACTTACACCCAGATACCGCACAATGCGGCGTAATTCTTGGACATACTCAGCGGCTTCTTGTCCAGAACGCAAATCGGGTTCTGAGACAATTTCTACCAAAGGTACACCCGCACGATTATAGTCTACCAGAGAATAACTAGAACCGGACAAGCGATCGCTACCTGCGTGGACTAATTTTCCCGCATCTTCTTCCATGTGCAGACGGGTGATCCCAATCCGCTTGCGAACTGGGTTCCCCTCTGCATCTAGTAACTCAATTTCTAACCAACCATGTTCGGCAATTGGTAAATCATACTGAGAAATTTGGTAATTTTTGGGTAAATCAGGATAAAAATATTGTTTTCGGTCAAACTTGCTATATTTGGCAATTTGACAATTTAGCGCCAAACCTGTTTTGACAGCGTACTCTAGCACTTTTTCGTTGAGTACAGGTAAAACTCCAGGTAAACCCATACAAACTGGGTCAATGTTAGTATTGGGTTCAGCACCAAATGCAGTCGAGCTGGTAGAGAAAATCTTAGTGTTGGTACTTAGCTGACAATGGGTTTCTAGACCAATAATCGCTTCGTAATCAGTTTTTACGGTTGTAGCAGCAGTCATATAATTACAAGGAAGCCATAATCTCTCTTTAGGGTACTATTGTAGCCTCGCTGTGACTTCCTTTGAATGTTGATATCCTAATGCTGCTGTAGTATTTTACGCACTTGGCGATATCTAGGGTAGCTGCTGGGTGAAATTGGGAATTTTGTTGGCTAAATCAAGTGCGATTTGTCCATCATTATAAATGATGAATTAATAATTATTCGGATTCCCTGTAATCATAAATGCAGCCCAGAAGTAAGGATGAGTGTAAAGTTTTTGCTTTGGTGGTAATTTACTAGTTCTATACATCTGTGTTGCGACATAAGCCTTGATTCTTAATTCCTCTGGATCGAGATTATTTAATAAATCTTCATACCATTTTGCTAGTACGGGTCCTTGTCCAGAAGCAGCGCCAGGCTACTTGCGGATACGCTCCTGCACGCTTCTCCAAATCTGGATTTCGTCCGCGCCCACTCAGATACGAAGTAAGCAAAATATTGATGTCGGTCTGCGTCCAGGAAAACAGGAGCCTTTTCCACACACTGTCCAGTGGAATCCCGCCTTTGCCTTGATAGCTGGTATAAACATTTTCGTTGCCCTTGGGATAATCGAATTCCTTAATTCCGGTAGAAACGATCTTGTAGCCCTGGTGCGCCACCTCTCCAGTAGCAGATGGCCGGGCTGAGCAGATATCAGTTGTGCATACTGAGATTCGGGCGGAAATATTTTCGATGAGATATTGAGCTATAAATCTGCCGCCCTGGGTCTTCG